>NZ_JAGAVR010000070.1:0-44914 GCF_017941855.1 Turicibacter sp.
ACGGCTTCTCGATTAAATATTCCTGTGATTGATATGGGGGCTCCACTTTTAGGGATGCACTCGATTCGTGAATTAGCATCAGTTGAAGATCATGATTTTACGGTTAAATTATTTACAACATTCTTTAGTTTATAAAAAAAACTCGACCAAATCGGTCGAGCTTTTTTTTATTTTTTTGAGTTTTCGATTTCTTCTGCTAATTGGTTTAAATATTCCCAACGTTCATATTTATAGGTCAGTTGTTCTTCGACTAATGTTTTTTCATTCATGATATCTTGAAGTTTAACGTAGTCAGTTGCAAATTCGATGAGTTGTTCATCTAGAGTTGAGATTTGCTCCTCTAAGGTTGCGATTTCATCATCGATTGTTTCGAATTCTTTTTGTTCAGCAAACGTGAATTTAAGTTTTTTCTCAAGACGTGGCTTGGCTTTCGTTGTTTCTTTTGATTTTAATTCTGTAATGGCGGTTTCCTCAAGTTGAGTTTTTGCTTCTTTGAAAATGAGATAATCACTATAGTTTCCAGTGTAGATAGTAATATCACCATTCCCTTCATAAGCAAATATTTTATTACAGATTCGATCTAGGAAGTAGCGATCATGGGAAACTGTGATAACGATTCCATTAAAATCATCTAAATAATCTTCTAAACGTCTTAGCGTATCGATATCTAAGTCATTGGTAGGTTCATCTAATAGTAGAACGTTAGGTGCATCCATTAAAATACGAAGTAAGTATAGACGTCGGCGCTCTCCACCCGATAGGGTACCAATTTGTGAATACTGAAGATGTCCATCGAATAAGAAGCGTTCACACATTTGAGAGGCAGTGATGCGTGTTCCATCGCCTGTTTCAATGTAATCACTATTTTCTTTAATGTAGTCAATGGCTCTCATTGTTGGATTCATTTCTTCGCTTTCTTGTGCGAAGCATCCAATTTTAACGGTTTCACCGATATCAATGAATCCTGAGTCAGGCTTGATTTTTCCACGGATTAGATTAATTAATGTTGATTTTCCGATTCCGTTTGGTCCCACAATTCCGATACGATCAGTACGAGTTAGAGTGTAATCTAAGTCACGAATCATACAGCGGTCACCATAGAATTTTGCAACATGATTGAATTCCATGATTTTTTTACCAAGGCGTGTTGAAGCGACTGAAATATCAAGATTACCCTGTGGCGTAAATTTTTCTTGGTTGCTTAAGTCTTCAAAACGTTGAAGACGAGCTTTTTGTTTAGTCGAACGTGCCTGTGCTCCTCGACGAACCCAAGCTAATTCTTTTCGAAGGAGGTTTTGGCGTTTATCTTCCATGGCGGCTTCTAGTTGAAGGCGTTCCATTTTCTTTTCAAGGAAGACAGAATAGTTTCCATCATAGCTATATAGTCGCCCCTTATCTAGTTCTAGAATTCGGTTTGTAACGCGATCTAAAAAGTAACGGTCATGAGTGATCATTAAAAGGGCACCTTTACGACTGTTTAAGTAGTCTTCTAACATGCCGATGGTGTCATTGTCTAGATGGTTGGTCGGCTCATCTAAAATGAGAAGTTCTGATGGTGTAATGAGTGCTGATGCTAAAGCGACGCGTTTTTTTTGTCCCCCAGATAGGTGTTTGACTTTTTGTGAAAAGTTTGTGATTCCTAGTTTTGTTAAAACTGATTTGGCTTCACTCTCCAAATCCCATAGATTTAAGCGATCGATTTGATCTTGTAGTTTTAATAAACGTTCGTTTAATGATTCATTGTAGTTTTGTTGAAGTTCGTCAAGTGTTTCTTGATAGTCGCGAAGTAATGTCATTTCAGGTGAATTTCCTTTAAAGACTTGTTCAAGAACAGTTGCTTCATCATGAAATTCAGGATTTTGTGATAAATATTCGATTCGGACGCGATTGCCTTTTGTAATGCGGCCTGTTTCAGGGTTTTCAATACCGGCAATAATTTTTAAAAGGGTTGATTTTCCAGTTCCATTAACCCCAATAATTCCGATTTTTTCCCCTTCACTAATTCCAAATGAAATGTTATCGATTAATGTTTTGACTGAGTAGCTTTTACTTATATTCTCAATTGTCATTAGATTCAATGTGTCTCACCACGGTTTCTATAAAATTTATATCTTTCATTATACCTTGTTTTTGATGAAAAGAAAAACCCAAGCATTAAGATGCTTGGGTTTTCTTTAAGTATATTTTACCTTCTTCGATGTAAGGAAGATGCATTTGATAATGGATTGTGACTAAACGAATGATAAAGATGATTGAAAGACATAAGTAAGCACTAATCATTATACCGAGATAAGGGTGTAAGAACCAAAAGCAGATGGCCCCAATTAAGGATGCAACGGCATAAATTTCATGTTTTAAAATACTTGGGACTTCTTGTGCTAAGATGTCACGAATCACACCACCACCAACAGCTGTAATAACTGATACGAAGAGGAAGGTCATGAAGTTATAGTTGAGATCGATGGCTTTCATTCCGGCTGCAATAGTAAAAACGGATAATCCGATGGCATCTAGAATGAGAAAAGAGGTCTGCCATTTGATACGTCCTCGTAAGCAGATAACAAGAATGGTTGAGATGAGAATGGTTAGCATGTATTCGTATTTTGAAAAGAACACAGGTACTCCGATATCTGTTACAACATCACGTATAACTCCTCCACCGATAGCTGTGACGGTTGCAAGTGTTAGGATTCCAAAGAAGTCCATTTTTTTTTCGATAGCACACATCGCACCGGATGCGGCAAATACGAAGAGTCCGATATATTCAAAGAATGTGATTAGATCCATGTTAAGCCCCCATAAAAGATTGTTTATTAGTTCATATCGTTTCACATTATAGCAAGCGGATTTTAGGGTGTCAATGAGTAAAGATAATGATTCACAGCGTTTTGATTTTAAAAAGGATTTGATGTGCTATGTTAAAGTTTTTTTGTTTTATTTTTGATGCTTATGACAGTGACATGATTTTTTTTCTGGAACAGGATCGTAACCAAGGCTTCCCCAAGGATTACAACGTAAAATGCGTTTAAAGGCTAGGTAGCCTCCTTTTAGGACACCGTGTTTTTCGATGGCTTCGATGGCGTAGTGAGAACAGGTAGGATAGTATCGGCAGTTGGGGGGAGAAAGTGGGGAGATGTATTTTTGATAAAATTGTATGAATTTGATCATGAGTTTTTTCATGGAAGACGTCCTTTCTGTATTCGATAAATTTATGTTATCAGATAAGAAAATTTGTTTCAAGATGAGGAGTTTTGACATAGTATATGTCGTGAACAATAATTTCCATTTAATTCCAAAAAAGGAGAATTTAGAAGAGGTGGTTATGATATGTGTGGATTATTTGGGGTAGTAAATTATAAACAAATTGAGATGAAAACACCTTATGACATGAGTTGTGTACAAGCTGTTTTTCATCGAGGGCCAGATGAAGGGGGGATGTTTTATGGGAAACATGTCTTTTTAGGGCATCGTCGCTTATCGGTCGTTGATATTGAGCAAGGGAAACAGCCGATGTCATTTCATCATTATACGATGGTTTATAACGGTGAGTTATATAATACCGAAGAGATTCGCGAGGAGTTAAAAGCTTTAGGCTATACTTTTAAAGGACATTCAGATACTGAGGTTTTGTTAAAGGCGTATGTCTGCTTTGGCGAAAAAGTAGTTGAAAAGCTAAATGGGATTTATGCTTTTGCCGTATGGAATTCTAAAGAGCAAACATTATATGTGGCGAGAGACCGTGCTGGTGTTAAGCCGCTTTATTATTCTTTGTTACCAGATGGAATTATTGTAGCGTCTGAGCAAAAGCAAATTTTACACTATACGCAAAAAAATGAAGTGACCATTGAAGGATTTCAAGAGTTATTAGGTGTTGGGCCTTCTCATACGCCAGGAAACGGATTATTTAAAGGGATCAAAGAGTTAAAACCAGGTCATTATATGGTGGTTAAATCAGGGGGTATTAAAATTACGAAATACTGGGATTTAGTCGCAAAAGAACATACAGATGATTTTGAAACAACTGTTGAAAAAACACGTGAAATTTTAGTAGATGCAATTAAACGACAACTGGTTTCTGATGTGCCACTTTGTACCTTTTTATCAGGAGGACTTGATTCTTCAATCATTACAGCTATTGCAGCAAATGAGATGAAAAATCTTCATACCTTTTCAATTGATTATGAAGATAATAGAAAGTATTTTCAAAAAACGGCTTTTACGGTATCTGAAGATAATGATTTTATTAAGTTGATGTCTGATCGTTTTCATACGAATCACCATTATTGTGTCATTACAAATCAAGATTTAGCGGATGCTTTAAAAGATGCTGTTTTATTACGTGATATGCCAGGGATGGCGGATGTAGATTCATCGTTACATTGGTTTTGTAAAGAGATTAAAAAAGATTTTACGGTTGGTTTGTCAGGTGAATGTGCCGATGAAATTTTTGGAGGATATCCTTGGTTTTATCGTGAACCAATGAATGGGATGTTTCCATGGCTTCGTGATTTAGCAATTCGTAATACGTTGTTAAAACCAGAGTGGCAAGAAAAATTGAATTTAGTCGGTTATGCAACAGATCGTTTTAATGAGTCCATTGCACAGGCAGATATTGTAGAAGGCGATAGTGCTTTGAATAATGAGAAACGACAATTGACTTATTTAAATATTAAATGGTTTATGACGACATTGCTTGATCGTAAAGATCGTATGAGTATGGGAGCGAGTCTTGAAGTTCGTGTGCCATTTGCGGATCATCGAATTATGGAATATCTTTATAATGTGCCTTGGGATATGAAGTTCTATGGGAATGAAGAAAAAGGCTTGTTAAGAAAAGCGATGGAAGGAATTTTACCAAATGAAGTGTTGTATCGAAAAAAAAACCCGTATCCAAAAACACATAATCCTCATTACACAGCGATTGTCCAAGCTTTGTTAAGAGAAGCGTTGAGTGATGAAACGTCTATTTTGCATGAGATTTTTGACGAGAATAAGTTATGGGCTTTAGCTAATTCAGATGATGAGATTATTACAAGACCTTGGTTTGGACAACTGATGACACAGCCGCAGCTTATTGCTTATTTGTATCAATTTCATGTTTGGTTTAAAGCGTATCAGTTAAATATTGTGGAGTAGAGGGGGTCTGTCGCTAATGGCGGCAGATTTTTTTTGTCTTGAAAGAATAAGGAATGAATATTTTTTACATAATAAGAGTAAAGATTGAGATTAAGGGGACTACTGTAATGAGATGGATTGGTTATTTTTTGTTATTTTTACTGTGTCTATTTATCTTACTTATTTTTGTAAAGATTAAGATTCGAGTTGTTTTTCAAGATGAGTCTCGTTTTGTACAAGTGAAATATTTGTTTTTTAAATATAAGATGGATTTAAATCCGATGATGAAAGAGCTAGAGAAAAACGCTGAGCTATCAGCTGATAAAATGAAAGATGAGGTTACAGTGAAAAAGGAAGAAGTCGTTGTTAAAACGAAAACGGTTGAACAGAAAGTCATTGAAGATTCCATGGAGTTAGATGAGAAGCCCAAGATAAAGGTGAAACGAGTTAAGAAAAAGAAGCGAGTTGAAAAAACGCAGGAAAAAGTGAGTCGCCCAAAATTAAGGCAGATGATTAGGAAGTTTAAATTGTTATTTAAAACGGGTAAACGAGTGCTTGTGCGCTTTACGAAAAAGATTAGGGTGCATCAGTTGGATTCAGTGATTCATTTTAGTGTAGATGATCCGATGTTAAATGGGTGCTTACTCGGTAGTCTTTGGGCCATGCAAGCTAATGTTTATGGATTTATTAGTCGTTATGTCAAGAAAGTTGACCACTATCACTTTGATGTTTTGAGCCAATTTAGTGGAAATCGTATTTTTGTTGATTTTACGTGCATAGTCTCATTTAAATTAGTCGATATTATAGTTGTCTTATTAACGTCTTTTAGAGATTTAATGACAATTTTAAAACTAATTCGTAAAGAGGAGGATTTATAGTATGGGTGAGCATCCAATTCATAATTTAATGAAAATTTCAATGGAAAATATAAAACAAATGGTTGATGTAGATACGATTGTTGGAAATCCTGTTAACACAGAGAGCGGAGACACGATTATTCCAATTTCTAAAGTTGCATTTGGATTCGCAGCAGGAGGTAGTGAATTTGAATCCACTACGAATACAAATTCTGATCAAAATCCTCCATTTGGTGGAGGTAGTGGTGGAGGAGTTTCAATTACGCCTATTGCCTTTTTAGTGGTAAATCAACAAGGTGTTGAAATCAAACATCTTGAGGAACGTACACATTTATATGAACGTCTTCTTGAACAAGTACCTAAAACAGTCAATAGTATTATGAACGAATTTGATAAAGATTCAAAAAAAGGCGAGTAAATCATTTACTCGTTTTTTTTTGTTAAAACATCTAGATGAATTAAGGGGGATGAAAAAAATGATAGAGCTAGGTAAGGTTGTGAAGCTTTTTATAATGTTCAAGTAAAAAAGTAAACGTTATAACATTTTTTGGTTTAGTGAGTGACATTCAATAAAAGTTGTAGTAAAATCAATTTGTATATCATGAAGAGGTGATGTTTAGTGCCAAGACCTGAAGTAATTGAACAACTATTTGATCTTGTCGATGAAACGTCGATGATCATCAGTTCCGAGTTGAAAATGAATTATTTACAAGCCATGTGTGAATCTTGTGGAAATATTATGTCACAAGATGTAAGTCAATCAGTTAACGAGGAAATTAGACAGGCATTAGAGAAGCAGTATTCTGATTTAGAGGAATTAGAGTTTACTCAAGAGGAAATAAGAAAAGCTCTTCAGTTAGCTATTTTGAAGGGATTAAAAGCCGAGCGTGTAACGAACGCGGTAATGACTCCAGATTCGATTGCCTTAATGGTGTCTTATTTAATTTCAAAATTTATTCCAAGTGCTAAAGAGATGACTGTCGCTGATTTAACAGTGGGAACAGGAAACTTTTTAACAGCCATTTTAAATCAGATTGATGTGGAGCCTCAGGCGATTTATGGAGTAGATGTTGATAAAGATTTGTTACAAATTGCATACACGCTTTCTGATATGCAAGAGCATGCGGTTCAGTTCTATCAACAAAGTTCATTAAAGCCGATGTTAGTTGAGCCACTAGATTTAATTGTTGGAGATTTACCGACTGGAGAAGTAGTAGACTCATCAGAGTTAGTTGACTTGGAGTTATCATTAGTGAGTAAGCAGGTAACGTATTTACCTTATTTATTAATTGAAAATCATCTCAAGTATTTAAAACCAGGTGGTTATGCTTTTTATGTCATTCCAAATGATTTATTTAGTCAAAAAGGTTCAACTGAGTTTCATCAGATGCTGACATCACAGGCCAATATTCAGGCATTATTACAATTGCCATCATCAATGTTTAAAAGTCATGAGTTAGGTAAGAGTTTATTTATCATTCAAAAAAACGGTGAAGCAATTCAACCGATTAAAGAAGTGTTAGTAGCCCAATTACCAAGCTTTAATGATAGAGAAAAATTTGGTCAAACTTTAAATCGTATTGATAATTGGATCAAACTTAATAAGTAAAAGTGGAGGGAATAGTCATGACTAAAATTTTATCAGTAAATGCCGGAAGTTCATCATTAAAATTTCAATTATTAGAGATGCCTGCACAAACCGTTATTACAAAAGGTTTAGTTGAGCGTATTGGATTTGAGGATGCAATCTTCAGTATTAAATTTGAAGATGAAAAAGTTGAAAAAGTATTACCAATTAAAGATCATAGCGTAGCGGTTCAATTATTATTAGAAGCGTTACTTGAACATAATATCGTAGCATCTTACGATGAAATTAGTGGAGTTGGACACCGCGTAGTTCACGGTGGAGAAAAATTCGGTCACTCAGTCGTTGTGACACCTGAAGTGTTAGCTGATATCGAAGCTTTATCAGAATTAGCACCTCTTCACAACCCAGCAAATGCATTAGGAATTAAAGCATTTATGAAAGAATTACCACATGCTGTTTCAGTTGCAGTATTTGATACAGCATTCCATCAAACAATGGATAAAGATGCTTATTTATATCCAGTAAAATACGAGTGGTATCAAGACTATGCAATTCGTAAATACGGATTCCACGGAACATCTCATCAATTCGTTGCAGAGCGTTGCGCTGAGTTATTAGAAAAACCATTAGCTGAAACTAAAATTATCACAGTTCATATCGGAAACGGTGGGTCTTTAGCAGCTGTTAAAGGTGGACAATCTGTTGATACAACAATGGGATTCACTCCACTTGCGGGAATCATGATGGGAACTCGTTCTGGAGATATTGATCCAGCGATTTTACCATTCATTATGGAAAAAGAAAATTTAACAATTGACCAAGCGGTTAATGCATTAAATAAAGAGTCAGGATTATACGGAGTATCTGGAGCATCTTCAGATATGCGTGATATCTTAAAATTAGTATCTGAAGGTAATGAGCGTGGAATTATTGCGTTTAACTTATATGTTAAACGTATCTGTGACTACATCGGTTCTTACTTTGTATATTTAGGTGGAGTTGATGCGATTGTCTTTACAGCTGGTATCGGTGAAAACTCTATTCCAGTTCGTAAAGCAGTTGTTGAACGTTTAGGAGCTTTAGGAATTACATTAGATGAAGCTGCTAATAATGTCATGGGAGAAGAAGCTTTAATTTCAACAGCAGATTCAAAAATTAAAGTATTCGCTATTCCAACAAATGAAGAGTTAATGATTGCAAAAGATACTTACGCATTTGTTAAATAGTAAATGAAAAAAAAGAGATTCTAGTGATAGAATCTCTTTTTTTATATCAGACTAATTTCAGTCGAATTTTACAACATTATGATATAATTTAAATAATAAATTCTTTAAGAGGTGAAATTATGTTGCAGCAAATTTGGAGTGAAATTGTGAAGTACGATAAGATTATGATTCATCGTCATGTAAGCCCAGATCCAGATGCGTTAGGATCACAAATTGGGTTAGCAACGTTAATTAAGTCAACTTATCCAAATAAGGTGGTAAAGATGCTTGGCTTTACAGAACCATCGTTACAGTGGATGGGAGAGATGGATGAGGTAAAGGATGAGGAGTATGAAGGGGCATTGGTGATTGTTTTAGATACGGCGAATTCTCCACGTATTGATGATACACGTTATAAAACGGGTGCCTTTATGATAAAAATTGATCATCATCCTGTTGTTGAAGATTATGCGGATTTAAATTATGTAGATACGTCGGCAACCGCTACATCAGAAATTATTGTGCATTTATTTAAAGCTAATCAGGAGCAGTATCAATTAACGATGCCACTTATTTCAGCGGAGCGTTTATATACTGGAATTATTGCGGATAGTGGTCGTTTCTTATATGATAATACAACAACATCAACTCTTGAGTGTGCAGCCTTTTTATATGATTGTGGGATTAATCGTAATCAAATTCATGATCAGCTGTATAAGCGTCCTTTAAATATTATTCAGGCACAAGGGTTTGTGTTAAGTCACTTTAACGTTAGTGAACAAGGCGTTGCTTATTTTACAATGACAAAAGATGAGCAGGAATCATTTGGTTTAACAACTGGAACTCGTTCCGCATTAGTGAACGTGTTGGCAAATATTGAAGGGATTCATGTATGGGTTTGCTTCTTTGAGAATGAGGATGGAAAGATTCGAGTGAATATTCGTTCAAATGGACCGGTTATTAATACGGTTGCTCAAAATTTTGAGGGTGGAGGACATCCTAAAGCATCTGGTGCGATGATTTATGAATGGTCACAGTGTGATGCAGTGATTAAAGCGTTAGATGAGGCATGTATATCCTATTTTAATGTATAAAAAGTAAATGTTTGGAAAGACTATTGACAATTGCCAGTGGTCTTTTTCTATGTTAGAATGAGTTCAAACGTATGTTTGGGTTTGAGAAAAGGTAGGGATCGGTATGAGTTTTGTACATTTGCAAGTGCGGTCAGCCTATTCACTGTTAAGTAGTTCAATTAAGATTAAAGAACTTGTTGATTTAGCACTTGAAAATCAAATGAGTTGTTTAGCTTTAGTTGAAGAGGGGACCATGCATAGTGCGATTAAGTTTTATAATGCTTGTCGGCGTGTGAATGTTAAGCCGCTGATCGGAATGAGTGTTAACGTTCAGGGAGATTCATTTATTGATGAATGGGTAATATTGGCGCGTAATCAGTGCGGGTACCAAGGGCTTTTAAAAATTGCCTCTTTTATTGCGAAGCAAGAAGGTGTTGTTCTTTATGAGCAAGTGTTGCCCTTTGTTCAGGATTTAGTCGTGATTACAAGCGGTGAGCACGGGATGCTTTGTAGTGGAATTGAGGAATACAAAGAGGAGCGTTTGCTTCAATATTATGAGTCATATTTGAAGTCTATTCCGCATTTGTATATCGGGCTGATGCGCGTTAATCAACGAACATATGAGTTGTCAAAGCATTTGATTTCTTTTGCAAGTAATGTTAATCGTCCGATTGTGGCACTCAACGATGTCAGGTATTTGAAAAAAGAGGATGCCAAGACGTTAACGTTGTTACAGGCGATTAAGCAGAATCAATCGGTAGAAGAGTTGCCACTTGTTGATTACGAGCGTTATTTTAAGAGTGAGTGTCAAATGAAAGAGTTGTTTGCAGATGTACCAAACGCTTTGATGCAAACTGAGCAGATTGCAAATGATTGTGAGGTAGAAATTCCACTACATCAATCGTTATTGCCGAAGTATCAAACGCCTGAGGGGGTATCTTCTGATTCTTATTTAGAGGCACTTTGTTTTAAGGGACTTGAGAAACGCTATGGCCATTTAGAGTATGCTAATCGATTGAAGTATGAGTTATCGGTCATTCATAAGATGGGATTTTCGGATTATTTCTTGATTGTCTGGGATTTTGTGCGTTATGCGAAAAGTCATGATATTTATGTAGGTCCTGGTCGTGGCTCAGCAGCGGGATCATTGGTGGCGTATGTTTTAGGTATTACGAATGTCGATCCGATCAAGTATGAGTTGTTATTCGAGCGATTTTTAAATCCTGAACGAATTACAATGCCAGATATTGATATTGATTTTCAGGATAATCGACGGGATGAAGTGATTCAATATGTACAGAATAAGTATGGGAGTCACTGTGTTGTTCAGATTGCAACGTTTGGAACTTTCCAGTCTAGATCTGCCTGGCGTGATTTAGCACGTGTTCATCAGGTGGAAACGACTTTAATTAATAAAGTGGCGAGCTTTATTTATTCAGGAAGTACGTTGAAAGAAATTTATGAGCAAACAAAAGGATTACGAGATTTTTTCTCCACTTATCCAAAGCTTGAAGCTATTTATAAAGAGGCTGAAAAAATTGAGGGATTGCCACGTCATACGTCGATTCATGCAGCGGGTGTTATTATTAGCGATCATGATTTAACAGATTATACAGCGATTATGGAGGGTCCAACAGGCATTTATGTCTCCCAGTATGAAGCTGAAGATTTAGAGATGATTGGTTTATTAAAGATGGATTTCTTAGGTTTAAAAAATTTAAATATGTTACAACAAATCACGACTTTAATTAAAAGTAGTGTCGCACCTGAGTTTGATATTAATAAAATTCCATATGATGATTTAAAGACATATGAAATGATTTCACAGGGACAAACGACGGGGGTCTTCCAGTTAGAATCAGAAGGAATGCGGCAGGTATTAAGAGCGGTTCGACCTAATTGTTTGGAGGATATTATTGCTTGTAATGCCCTGTTTCGACCAGGACCGATGGAAGGAATTCCGTTATTTGCAGCAAGGAAGCATCATGAACAGCCGATTGAATACTATCATCCAAGTTTACAGTATATCTTATCTAAAACGTATGGCATTATTGTTTATCAAGAGCAGATTATGCAGATTGCGAATGTGGTATCAGGCTATTCTTTAGGAGAAGCTGATGTTTTAAGACGTGCCGTGTCGAAAAAGAAGAAGGAAATTTTAGAGAGAGAACAGAAGACGTTTGTTGAGAAAGCAATAGAACGTGGTTATCACCAAGAGATTGCCACCCAGTTGTATGAGTTAATTTTGAAGTTTGCAAATTATGGATTTAATCGAAGCCACGCAGTGGCGTATAGTATGATTGCTTATCAGATGGCTTATTTGAAGAGACATTATCCAAGTTATTTTATGACGGTGGCTCTTTCAAATGTGATTGGTAGTGAAAGTAATACGGCACAGTATGTAAAAGAGGCGAAACAGTTAGATATTTTAGTGTTACCGCCGTCAATTAATAGTAGTGGTTTAATGTATCAGATTGAAAATGAAAATATTCGATTTAGTTTATTACCGATTAAACATATCGGGATGAATTTAGCTCGGCAAATTGTGGCGGAGCGTGAACGGGGATTGTATAAGAGTTTTTATGATTTTGTGAGTCGTACAAGAAGTTTTTTAAATCAACGTGCCTATGAGGGGTTAATTGATGTGGGAGCAATGGATGAGTTTGGGTATAACCGGACAACTCTACATCATAATTTAACTGCGATCTTAGATTTTTCGAAATATGATGGCGGGTTGTTTGAGACTGATTTTGAGATTATGATGATGAAGGAGACGTTGTCATCAGCTGAGAAGATGAAGCGGGAAAAAGAATTGCTTGGTTTTTATTTGAATTCTCATCCGATTCATTTAATGAGAGATCAGGCAAAGGAGAAGGGTTGGTATTTCCCGAGTGATTTGATTCACCTAAATGTTTCAACTATTACGTGTGTCGGATTTGTGGAAAAATTTAGAGAAATTAGAGATAAAAAAGGAAAGCTGATGGCATTTATGGATATTTCTGATGAAAATGGAACAGTGTCTGTCACTATTTTTTCTGATGTTTATAAATCAGAATATAAAGCGTTATTAGGGAAAATTGTGGTTATTAATGGACGTGTTTCAATAAGAAATAGTGAAAAAAATATTAATCTCAGTAAAATAATAGCGATTTCATGACAGTTTCAGGTCGGAAATGATTTATAAATAGACAAAATACTGATATAATATGGGAGGAATAATCTTCATTAAGTGGATGATGATCAAAATTCTAGTGTGAGGTGAAACACTATGGTAAAAAGAATTGGTGTGCTTACTAGTGGTGGAGATGCACCGGGTATGAATGCAGCCATTCGTGCCGTTGTGCGCGCAGCAATCGCTAATAATATCGAAGTTTTCGGTATTTACAACGGATATGCTGGATTAGTTAAAGGTGATATTAAACCTCTAACGAATACAGAGGTTGGTGGAATCATTAACCGTGGTGGAACTTTCTTAGGTTCAGCACGTCTTCCAGAGTTCAAAAACATCGAAGTTCGTGAACTAGGTGTAGAACAATTAAAGAAACATGGTATCGAAGCAGTTGTTGTTATCGGTGGCGATGGTTCTTACATGGGAGCAAAAAAATTAACAGAGATGGGAATCAACTGTATCGCATTACCAGGTACAATTGATAACGATATCGTAAGCAGTGATTTCACAATTGGATTTGATACTGCATTAAACACAGTTATCGATGCCATTGATCGCTTACGTGATACGTCAGCTTCACACGCTCGTTGTAGCGTTGTTGAAATCATGGGACGTCACTGTGGTGACTTAACAGTTTGGGGTGCTATTGCATCTGGAGCTGAAGAGTTAATCGTTCCTGAAAAAGGAATCAACATGGATGAAATCGTAGCCCAAATCGAAGAAGGTAAAAAACGTCAAAAGAAACATTACATCGTGACTTTAGCTGAGTTAATGACAGATGCACATGAATTAGCTAAAGAAATTGAAAAACGTACTGGTGTTGAAACTCGTGCAACTGTTCTTGGACACACTCAACGTGGTGGGGCTCCAACAGCATTTGATCGCGTGTTAGCAAGCCGTATGGGTGCTTATGCGGTTGATTTATTAATCGCAGGTGAAGGAGGACGCTGTGTTGGAATTCGTGACAACAAGTTAACTCACTTTGATATCTTAGAAGCACTTGATTTACCACGTGTATTCGATGAAACAATGTTCAATTTAGCTAAACAATTATCTTAATTATTTCAACTGAAATAGGCATAAGATTATTGAATATACCCAAAGGAGCGAACTAGGAAATGAAACAATCTTTCAAAAACACTAAAATGATTTGTACAATTGGTCCTAAATCAGAACCAAAAGAGATGTTATCAAAATTAGTTGATGCAGGAATGAACTGTATCCGTTGTAACTTCTCTCACGGTGATCATGCAGAGCAAAAAAATCGTATGGATTTAATCCGTGAAATCAATAAAGAAAAAGGAACTCATGTAGCTATCTTATTAGATACTAAAGGACCTGAAATCCGTACTCACTTATTCGAAAACGGTGGAGTTGAATTAGTTGCTGGTCAAACTGTACGCGTTGCTATGAACGAAGTATTAGGAACAGCTGAAAAATTCTCTATCACTTACCCAGGATTAATCAACGACGTTAAAGTTGGTGGAACAATCTTAGTTGATGATGGATATGTTGAATTAACAGTTAACGAATTAGATCAAGCTAACCAAGAAATCGTATGTACAGTTAAAAACTCTGCATTCGTTAAAGACCGTCGTGGAATCAACGTTCCAGGTGCTAAATTAAACATGCCATTCATTTCTGAAAAAGACCGTGCAGACATGATCTTCGGATGTGAAATGCAAGTTGATTACATCGCTGCATCATTCGTTCGTCGTGCAGAAGACGTATTAGCTATCCGTGAAATCTTTGCTGAGCAAGGAAATACACATACACAAATCATCGCTAAAATCGAAAACCAAGAAGGTGTTGACAACATGGATTCAATCCTTGAAGTTGTTGACGGAATCATGGTTGCTCGTGGAGATTTAGGGGTAGAAGTACCTGCTGAAGATGTACCATTAATCCAAAAAGAAATCATTGCTAAATGTAATGCTGCTGGAAAAATCGTTATCACTGCAACTCAAATGTTAGAGTCTATGCAAAAAAATCCTCGTCCAACTCGTGCAGAAGTATCTGACGTTGCTAATGCAATCTTCGATGGAACTGATGCAATCATGTTATCAGGAGAATCTGCTGCTGGACAATATCCATTAGAAGCTGTTGAAACAATGGCTCGTATCGCTCGTCGTACTGAGCAAGCTTTAGATCACCAAGAAATCATCGCTCGCGCTATGGCTTCTTCAAGCCGTGACGTAGCATCTGCTATGGGGTTAGCTGTTGCTGATACTGTAGAAGATTTAGGAGCTCAAGCAGTTATCGCTTGCACTCAATCAGGAGCTACTGCTCGTGCTATCTCTAAATACCGTCCATCTGCACCAGTAATCGCTGCTACTTCATGTGAAAAAACAGCTACTTCATTAGCATTATACTGGGGAGTTCAACCAGTTGTTGTTGCTGAAACAGCTAACACTGATGAATTATTAAAAACAGCTGCTACTGTAGCTACAGAAGTTGCTGGATTAGAAGCAGGAGAAACTGCTGTTGTTACTGCTGGATTACCAGCTGGTGAAGGTAACACTAACTTAATGCACATTCACGAAGTTAAATAATTTACCTATACATACACACACTTTTTAAAGGAGGGATTTCCCTCCTTTTTTTATTATTAAGAGGTTGATTAGAATGGTAGAAACAACATTATGTTATATAATTCATGAGAAAAAGGTTTTAATGATGTACCGAAATAAGAAAGAAAATGATTTTCATGAAGGGAAGTGGAATGGATTAGGCGGAAAGATAGAAGAAGGCGAAACGGCATACGAGGGGATACGACGAGAGGTGTTAGAGGAATCAGGGCTAATCATCAAGAATCCAGAGCTACTAGGGGTTTGTTATTTTCCTAGTTTTGATGGAGAGGAAGAATTGATGTATCTATATAAGGCAATTGATTTTGAAGGGGATTTGATTGAGTGTAATGAAGGAGATTTGAGTTGGATTGATGAAAAGCAGTTGTTATCGTTAAATATTTGGGAAAGTGATCAAGTCTTTTTACCGTATGTATTACGCGGTGAACGTTTTATTGGGGTGTTTCACTTTGAGGGGAAAGTTTTAAGGTCATATGAGATTAAAAAGGGGAGTGAATCTGATTTAATTCGTTTTTCGATTGAAAAAGGAAGTCACGTACTTTAAGTCTATTATTAAAAAAGTTTTATTACAACGATAAAAAGAACGGCTTGAGATAAACCGTTCTTTTTTTTATTTTATTTTAATGATTAGCACAATGGGCGTTTTGGTTGTTGAGGGCATTGTGGTTGCATGGCAAGGGCACACCAGTCTTCATTTCTTAGACCATGATCATATTGATGACATTCCATTCCTTCTTCTTTACAGATGACATAATCATGGTGATTGTGATGGTGATGAACTGTTTTAACAACGACTGGTACCACATGTTCTACACGGTGATGATGGTGTACTTCTGGCATACAGCAAACAGTTGGTTCAATGACTTGGCAGCAAGTTTCATAATGTACAGGCATTGGGCAACATTGCATTTGTGTTTGGCACATTTGAGGTTGAGGCATTACTGGAGCTGGGCACATCATTTGAGGTTGAGGCATCACAGGGACTTTTGTTTCACATTTTGTTTCTTTTGTTTCTGGAACTTTTACCATTTCAGTTTTAACAGGCATTTGTTGAGTTGCAGGCATTGCATACATCATTTGAGGTTGAAGGTATTCTTTTCTCATTGGAGACATCATTCCACAGCATCTATTATATCCATTCATAAAAATCATAACATCCTTTCATATTGTAATTCAATTACAATATAGTATATTACCTAGAGCTTAAATGGTTATGGCACATGCCCAAGTTATCAAAGAAAAGGATGAAAAAAAGGACTTTTATACGAGATAAAAAGTCCTTATAGGATGATTATTTCAGTGTTTCGATAACAAAACTAGTATCAGTTAGTTCAAAGTTAGCTAAGAATCCTGAAGAGGCATAAAGTTTTTGATCATCTGTAATAAATAAGGCTTCCACATCAGATAAAGATTCGATTAGCTTCATTCCTTCATCGAGTCCTAGTACAAATGACATAGTTGACAAAGCATCGGCAGACATTGAACTTTTTGTGACGATTGTAACTGACTTTAGATTGTTTTCTACAGGATAGCCTGTTTTAGGATCAAGGATGTGGTGATAAATCTTTCCATCTTGTTGGAAGTAGCGTTCGTATGTTCCAGATGTCACAACGGTTTTATCTTTGACACTTAAAATTCCTAAGTAGTCACCACGTGGAGAGAATGGATTTTGAACTCCAATTCTAAAAGAGTCTCCATTTGCTTTTTCACCATAGGCATAGACATTTCCACCTAAATTGATGATGGCTTGTTTATTTCCGTGTTCTTTTAGAATTTGGGCTGCGACATCAGCTGCATATCCTTTTGCAATGCCACCTAAGTCGAGTTGCATTCCTTTATCTTCTAGTTTAACAGCATAATTTTCTTCATCAAGTAGCACTTTATGATAATCGATATGAGTTAAGCTTTGTGCAATTTCATCACTATTTGGAACATGAGCATCTTCAAATCCAATTTCCCATAGTTTAACGAGAGGGCCGACTGTGATATCAAAGCTACCATTTCCAAGTTGCGAATAGTAAACTCCCGCTTTAATGACATCGAATGTTTGTTTTGAAACAGGAACGTAGTCGACTCCTGCTTGTTGATTGATACTGATTACTTCACTCGTTGTAGCATTATTAATGGTCATTTCTTTTTCAATTTGCTCAATCGCATTGAAAATTTCATCAAAGATTTCTTGTTCAGGATTATCGTATAAGGTAATCGTAACGATGGTTCCTAGTAAGTATTTATTTTGCGAGACAGGTTCGTAGTTTTTTTGTTCAGTTCCTAGATTCTGGTTAGGTGTTTCTACTTGTTCTTTTGCTTGGCAACCTGTTGTGAGTAAAACGGCTACTAGCATTAAGGATTTCAAATATTTCATAGTATGTAACCTCCAATAATTGTCCTTTAATAGGATACCACAATATAGAGCATAAAAAAACGACAAGATGTTCACTTTGTGAAATCTTGTCGTTTTTTTTAATCGATTGTTGGTCCGCTTGCTAAGGCTTGAATGACTAATTCAATAAATTGATTCACTTCAATTGTAACGCCAGAGATAGCATCAGTTTTATTATCTTCGTTATAAGTAATTAGGGTTGGATCTTGGATGTTAATAAGATAAGATTCCAAAAGTTGAGCTTGGTGATTCCAATTTTGAATTTCCTCTGTTGAATGTCCACTTGTTAAGTTGTCATCTTCTTTAATGGCATCCCAATGGGCTGCAACAATGTAGCCATTTTCAACAATAAGGTTAATATTATATTTATATCCATCTGTAAATGTTTCCTGCTCTGCATAATAATGTCCATCTTGGTAGTTTCCTTTTTCAATTGGACCGTCTGCAAGAGCCGTATTCATAAGTTGTAAAAATGGAGTGACTGAGATTGTCACACCAGAAATAGTATCAGTTTTTCCATCTTCTGTTGTTTGGATAGCAGAAGTATCTTGATTATTAATAATATATGATTCTAATTTTTCGATTTGTTCGTGCCACTTTAAGGATTCAGTATCTGCATCAGACATAAGATACTCATCTGTTTGTGACAGAGTGCGTTTATCTTCAGTTGCAGTTTCATTAATTGAGTTAAATTCAATGGTGGTGATGATGCCGTCTTTAATCTCTAAGGTTACCGTGTTTTTCCATCCATCTTCTGAATAAGTTGAATCTTCAGCGAAGTATAGACCATCTTTTAAAACAGTAAGCTGTTCACGGGCATCTATATCACTTAATTGAACTAAATTGTTATCACTTAGTAATAGTGGCTCTTTAGAGTTAACTTCATTAGCACTACAGGCTGTTAATAGACTAAACGCAGAAATAATTGTCAGAGATACGACTTTATAATTCATAAAAATACCCCTCCCTATAACTTTAAATAAATTATGGTCTTATCTTTAGTATAGTTAGTGTTATTCTAACATAGGTTGAAAGACTATTATATAGGAAAAAGATGTAATTGTTGTCGAATATGTATAAAAAAAATTTATAAATGATATAGTTATAAAGAGGGAAGGTAGGAATTTTGAAGGGATTGCATCTACATAAAAAGGTTGAATTTGTGAAAAAATGTGATAAAATTAAGGTGGGTAAATTACGACATGTTTTTACAAATAACTCTTATATTTAACTTTTATCTAATTTGATGCTATTATAAATGAATGGATTTTTTATAGGTAAAGGTTAGATACATCTACTAATCAAGTGGTGTTAATAGAGTTAGCTTTTTTATGTTAAGGAGTATTAACGTAGGAAAATAAAACATGAAAGATTTTAGGAGGAGTATCATGAAAAAGATTGTTGTCCTTGGTGGAGGATACGCAGGTGTACTTACCGCAAAAAAATTAGCAAAAAAATTCAAAAAAGATCAAGATGTAAGCATTACATTAATTGACAAGCAATCTTATCACACAATGTTAACAGAGTTACATGAAGTTGCTGCTGGTCGTGTGGATGAAGAATCAATCCGTATGGATTTAAAAAAGATTTTTGCTGGTCGTAAAGTGGATGTTGTTTTAGATGAAATTACATCAATTGATTTTGAACAAAAAGTTTTAACTTCAAATTCAACAAAATATGACTATGATTATTTAGTAATGGGAACAGGATGTAAACCAACATTCTTTGGAATTCCAGGTTCAGAAAATGCTCACCAATTATGGTCATATACAGATGCTGTCAACTTACGTGAACACATTTTAAATATGTTCCGTCAAGCAGCGCTAACATGCGATAAAGAAAAACGTAAAGAATTATTAACATTCGTAACCGTTGGAGCTGGTTTCACAGGAGTTGAAATGGCTGGGGAACTTGGAGAATGGAAAGATGAATTATGCCGTTCATTCCATATCGATAAAGAAGAAGTGTCTTTATATATCGTAGACTTTGCTCCAAAAGTGTTACCAATGTATCCAGATAAATTAGTTAAAAAAGCGGAGCGTCGTTTAGAAAAATTAGGAAATCAATTAGTGATGAACTCTGCTGTAAGTGAAATTAAAGCGGACAGTGTTGTCTTAAACAAAGGTGAAATGGTTATCAATACACGTACTGTTATTTGGGCAGCAGGAATTGAAGGATCAGATATTGTTGATTCTGCTCAAGTAGAAAAAGCAGGACGCGGACGTATTGTGACAAATGCTCAATTACAGGCTAAAGATCATAAAGATGTTTATGTTGTTGGAGATAACATTTTCTACATTCCTGAGGGAGAAGAACGTCCTGTGCCACAGATGGTTGAAAATGCAGAGCATTCAGCGCCAGTTGTTGCACATAACATCTATGTAGATATTAAAGGTGGAGAGCACAAATCATACAAGCCAACATTCCATGGTTCAATGGTATGTATCGGTTCTCGTTATGGGGTAGCTCAAGTTGGAATGCCAGGATTCTGGATGAATTTATCTGGATTCTTCGCGATGTTCTCAAAACACTTCATTAACTTAGTGTACTTTGTTCAAGTTTTAGGATTTAATAAAATTTGGTCTTATTTAATGCATGAATTCTTCCATACAAAAAATAACCGTTCAATGGTAGGTGGATTATTATCAAATTCAGCTCCAGTATTCTGGAAATTCCCATTACGTATTTTTGTCGGATTCATGTGGTTACAACAAGGTTTAACAAAATTACCTAAAGTTATTCATGACTTTAATAATGTTTTCTTATTACCTTCACCTCCAAAAGCAGATACATTATCTGCTGCATCAGGAGCAGTGTCAGAGGCTGTAACAGCAGCATCAGGAGTTGTAACGGAAGTTGTCACTCAAGCATCAGGAGCTGTAGCAGATGCTGTCACTCAAGCATCAGGTGTTGTGACTGAAACTGTAAATCAAGTAGCTGCAAATGGTGATATCTTTACAACAATTTCAAATTTAATTCATGATTTCATGAACTGGATTGCAGTATTACCAGTTCCAGGATTTGTTTCAGATATGGTTAATTGGTCAATGGATGCCTTCTTCTATACTCCAGATGGAACACAATTCACTACTCTTGCAAGCTTAGTTCAAGGTGGAATGATTTTCGGAGAAATCATCTTTGGTATTATGTTAATTATTGGTTTATTCACACCGGTCGCTGCTATTGGTACTATTGCAATGGGATGTATGATTTGGGCTTCAGGAATGGCACCAACTGAGATGTTATGGTATTTAGTAGGTGGATTTGCGTTAATCGGAAATTCAGGTATGGTACTTGGATTAGACTATTATGTGTGGCCTTGGTTACGCGAAATGATGAAACGTATTCCATTACTTAAAAAATGGTATTTATACGTTGACTAAATAATATGATTTGAAAGAGAAACATAGAGAATACTATAGTAGTATTCGCTATGTTTTTCTTCTCATTTAGTGTTATTGTAGTATCTAACAAATTCAACAAGAAGCAATACATACAATCGTTAGTCAAAAAATGTAGGTGATAACACATGAAATCATTCTGGAAGGATCAGCCAGACATTGTCGCACATTTAGAACAAGTCAATCATATTATTAATCAACAGTTAACCGTTAAACAATCAAAAATGAATGAGATTTTAAAAGATTTAGCTCAGTCTGGAGGTAAAAAAATTCGTCCAGGATTATGTATTATCGGTGGTGAATTTGGAGATAAGGACATTAAGCATCTTTATCACTTATCTGCTGTTTTAGAAATGTTGCATATGGCAACACTTGTTCATGATGATATTATAGATGATTCGGTACAACGTCGTGGTCAGTTAACGACACAACAAAAATACGGTAAAGATTATGCTGTTTACACAGGTGATTATATTTTTACTAAATGTTTTGAAATCTTAGCAGAGCATTATGAATTGCATCATATGAAAGAATTATCTAAAACAGTTTCTCGTGTTTGTATGGGAGAAATTGATCAATTTGATGGCCGATTTAAATCTCATACTTCGGTTAAAAAGTATTTAAAAGTCATTGGTGCTAAAACATCTGCTTTATTAGCTGTTAGTTTATCCGTTGGGGCTTATGAAAGTGGATGTGACGAAAAATTCTGTAAGAAGCTTGGAAAAATTGGGCTTCATATTGGAAACGCATTCCAGATTATTGATGATATTTTGGACTATGTTGGTGACGCGTCTCGCGTTGGAAAAACATTAGGAAATGATATTCGTCAAGGGTATTATACGCTTCCGTTACTATATGCTTTAAAACATAATGATGATAGGCTAAATGAGTTATTAGCGTCAGAAACTTATACAGATGAAGTAGTTTCACGTATTATTGAACGCGTTAATGAATTGGGTGGTGTTAAACAAGCTCAAGAGTTAGCACATAAATATACAGTGAAATCTTTAAAAGAAATTAAAAGTTTGCCAGCAGGTCAAGCCCGTGATCATCTAGAATGGGTTACCAATCAATTATTAGCTCGTCAACACTAATAATGAAATTTCAATGGACAAATCATTTTCTGATTTGTCTTTTTTTTTGTAAAATTATTATTTTATAAGTCATATTTAATTGAATAATTCCCATTTTAATATAATCTATTCTTATTAAGTAAAAAAATAGAAAAATAATGAATTTGTAATCTACATAATCATTACTTGTTAGGTTACAATATAACAAGTAGTACTTGTATAATTTTTCTAAAATTAGAAAGAGAGAGTATAGTTGGTGTACTACAAAGAGTTTAAATCATAGAAAGGAGTTTATTCTATAATGAAAACATTACAACGCGTTGGTAAAGCCTTTATGGTACCGGTTGCGCTTTTACCAGCGGCAGGTCTACTACTAGGAATAGGGGCCTCAATGCAGCAATCATTATTAGATTATTTACCGTTTTTAGGTACAGAATTTTGGCAGATGGTCGCAATGGTAATGAAAAGTTCGGGACAGATTGTTTTTGATAACTTGCCGTTATTATTTGCAATTGGAGTTGCCTCTGGATTAACAGGAGACAAAGGAGTGGCTGCTTTAGCGGCGACGGTTGGATTCTTAATTATGAATGTGGTGATTGGGGTATTTATGCCGGTTACATTACCTGATCAGTTATATGCAAATGTATTAGGAATCGAAACGTTACAGACCTCTGTTTTTGGTGGAGTGCTTATTGGGTTATTAACGGCATATTTATATAATAAATTTTATACCGTTAAGTTTCCTGATTTCTTATCTTTCTTTGCTGGGGCACGATTTGTTCCCATTATTACATCAGTAGTAGCGATTATTGTAGGGGTGATTTTGGCTTTTATTTGGCCTCCAATTGGAAACCTAATTGCAAGCTTTGGTAAAATTGTGGCAGCAGAAGGAACGAATCCTCTTTATATTTGGATTTATGGAATTGCAGAACGTGCCTTGATTCCGTTTGGACTACATCATGTTTTTTATTTCCCATTATGGTACACAGAAGCAGGAGGTATTTATACTTCAATTGATGGTGTGATGAAAATGGGGGACCAACAAATTTGGTTCCAGCAATTAGCTGATTATTCGACATATGGCTATCAAGCGATGATTGAAAATGTTCAGGCACAAGGTGCAACACTTGCAGGACGATTCATGACTGGAAAATATCCATTTATGATTTTTGGATTACCAGCGGCTGCTTATGCGATGTATCAAGAAGCAGCACCAGCCCGTAAAAAAGCGATTGGTGGATTATTGTTATCAGCTGGGTTGACGGCTGCTTTAACAGGAATTACAGAGCCGATTGAATTCACCTTTTTATTTGTAGCACCTGTTTTATTTGCAATTCATGCGGTACTAGCAGGATTATCATTCATGCTGATGTACTTATTTAATGTTCATGTCGGAATGACATTTTCAGGTGGATTAATTGACTTATTAATTTACGGAATTTTACCTGGTAATGATTTTACGAACTGGGTTCGTATTATCATTGTCGGAATTTTCTACGCTCCAATTTATTATTTCTTATTCCGTTTTGCGATTCGTCGTTTCAATTTACCAACACCAGGACGTGGTGAAGCTGAAGATAAGCTGATGAGTAAAGCTGATTACCAAGCGGCTAAAGGAACGAATTCAAGTGAAAAAGCAGCGGCTATTTTAGAAGCATTAGGTGGGGCTAGTAATATTGAAACATTAGATGCCTGTATGTCACGTTTACGTGTTTCAGTTCATGATATAGACGAAGTGGATGAGACTAAAATCAAAGCTTTAGGTGCCACTGGAATGTTTGTTTCAGGAAATAATTTACAGGCTATTTTCGGAACAACTTCTGATCAATTGAAAACGCAAATTGAAGCAATTATGGCAAAAGAAAAGTAAAAATAAGACAAAAAGACCTTTAAAAAAACATTTTTTAACTAATGTTAGCGTTATTTTTATAAAAAATATCGAAATATATCTATATTTGTTGAAAAAAAACAATATAATATATATGAAAGATATTAGGAGGTGCAACATGGGAATTTTCGATTTATTCAAGAAGAAGAAAGAAGAACCTAAAAAAGGAGTTTTTGCTCCAATCACAGGAACATTATTATCAATCACTGAAGTTCCAGACCCAGTATTTAGCCAAAAAATGATGGGAGACGGATTTGCAATTGAACCAACTGAAGGAAAAGTATATTCTCCAGTTGCCGGGAAAGTGTTAAACGTATTCCCAACAAAACATGCAGTTGCATTACAATCTGACGAAGGACATGAAATTTTAATTCACTTCGGTATGGATACTGTAACATTAAAAGGTGAAGGATTTACTGCTCACGTAGGTGAAGGAGATATCGTTACACCTGAGACTTTATTATTATCAGTAGATTTAGACGCTGTTCGTCCTAAAGTACCATCTTTAGTAACACCAGTTGTTTTCACTAACTTAAATGAAAAAGTTATTGAATTAAAAGTAACAGGTCCAGTTACACACGGTAAAGCTGATATTTTAGAGATTAAATAATTTCGTAAACATATATCTTGATTTTTAGATAGTGACAAGATAAAATAAACTTGAAATCACTATCACAAAGAGGAGCGATTATTGATGGAAAAGATTTTCACAATTACAGATGAAACTGGATTACATGCTCGTCCAGCGACAGTATTAGTAAACACAGCTAGCAAATTTGGATCAGAAATTTCATTAACTTACCGTGATAAAAAAGTTAACTTAAAATCAATCATGGGTGTTATGTCTTTAGGAATCCAACAAGGTGCACAAATCACTATTTCTGCTGAAGGTGACGATGCAGAAGCAGCTATCGCAGCATTAACAGAAACTATCACAACTCAAGGATTAGGTGAATAATACCTTTTCAAATAACAAACAATAGTACTGGCTCGCCAGTACTTTTTGTTTTTTGAAAAACATATTTTTAAGCGTTATTAAATTATTTTACCTTCATTTTAATAAAAATATAAAATATGTCAAAAAAACATTAATTTGCGACAAAATCACTATATGTAACGGGTTTCAGACGACCTAAAAAAATAAAACGGTGTTGTGTAACGGGTTTTATCTGTTATAATAGTTAGGTACAAAAGCATTTCATAATTGAAAGGGGTAGCATTGTGAACATTAAAGGTATTGCAGCATCAAACGGGATTGCTATTGCAAAAGCATTTAAATTAATTGAACCAGAATTAACAGTTGTTAAATCAACAGTTACAGATATTGAAGCCGAAGTAGAACTTTATAAATCGGCGTTAGTTAAGACAACAGAAGATTTACAAAAGATTAAAGTAAAAGCTGCTCAAAATTTAAGTGAAGAAGAAGCGGCTGTATTCGATGCTCATATTAATATGGCAAATGATCCTGAGTTACTTTCTCAAACAACAGATAAAATTAAATCTGAAAGCGTTAATGCACCTTATGCATTCGATGAAGTATCAAACATGTTTATTATGATGTTTGAAAGCATGGATAATGAATATTTCCGTGAACGTGCAGCAGATATTAAAGATATTAAAAAACGTATTTTAGCACACTTATTAGGTGTTAAAGTAAATGATCCAAGTACAATTGATGAGCAAGTGGTTATTATTGCTGAAGACTTAACACCTTCTGATACAGCTCAACTTGATCGTAACTTCGTTAAAGGGTTTGCGACAAACATCGGGGGACGTACATCTCACTCAGCGATTATGGCTCGTTCATTAGAAATTCCAGCTGTAGTTGGAACAAAAACAATCTTAGAAGACGTTAAAGATGGAGATATGATTATCTTAGACGGATTAGAAGGAAATGTTATCATTAACCCAACAGCTGAGCAAATCGCACACTACGAAGAAGTAGCTAAAGCTTATGATGCTCAAAAAGCTGAATGGGCAAAATTAAAAAATGAAGCAACAGTTTCAAAAGACGGACAACATGTAGAGCTTGCTGCTAATATCGGAACTCCAAAAGATGTTGAAGGAGTACTTGCTAATGGTGGAGAAGCCGTTGGATTATACCGTACTGAATTCTTATATATGGGACGCGACAACTTCCCAACTGAAGATGAGCAATTCGAAGCTTATAAAGCAGTATTAGAAGCAATGGGAGAAAAACCAGTTGTTGTTCGTACATTAGATATCGGTGGAGATAAAGAATTACCATATCTACATTTACCAAAAGAAATGAACCCATTCTTAGGTTACCGCGCTGTTCGTTTATGTTTAGATGATACAGATTTATTCCGTACGCAATTACGTGCTTTATTACGTGCTTC
Organism: Turicibacter sp.; assembly: GCF_017941855.1. NCBI lineage: Bacteria > Bacillati > Bacillota > Erysipelotrichia > Erysipelotrichales > Turicibacteraceae > Turicibacter > Turicibacter sp. The sequence continues at coordinate 26,701 of NZ_JAGAVR010000070.1, forward strand.
TTCATACGGAAAATTACGTATCATGTTCCCAATGATTGCAACTTTAAATGAATTCCGCGCTGCTAAAGCTTTATTATTAGAAGAAAAAGCTAACTTAATTGCAGAAGGTGTGACAGTTTCTGAAGAAATCGAAGTCGGAATGATGGTTGAAATTCCATCTGCTGCGGTATTAGCTGATCAATTCGCTAAAGAAGTTGACTTCTTCTCTATCGGAACAAATGACTTAATCCAATATACTATGGCTGCTGACCGTATGAACGAAAAAGTTTCATACTTATACCAACCATATAACCCAAGTATTTTACGCTTAGTAAAAATGGTTATTGATGCTGCTCACAAAGAAGGTAAATGGACTGGAATGTGTGGAGAAATGGCAGGAGATCAAACAGCTATCCCATTATTATTAGGATTAGGATTAGATGAATTCTCAATGTCAGCGACTTCAATCTTACCTGCTCGTTCATTAATTAGCAAATTATCAAAAGCTGAAATGGCTGAATTAGCTCAAAAAGCTTTAAATATGTCAACAGTTGAAGAAGTTATTGAATTAGTTGAAAACATTCAAAAATAATCCAAATTAAAATGTGAAGAATTTATTCTTCACATTTTTTTTGTTTTCTAAGAGCAGAAATTTAAATTGAAGAATAATTAAGACAAAAAACGACATCCTAATAAAGAACTTCGAAAGGAAAAGAGTTGAGATAAAAATGATATCAGTGTTAAAAACTAAATTTTTTGGATCCATCAGTTTAAAAAGTGGATTATTTTTTATGTTCCTGATGATAACTTTTTGTAGTCTATTTATGGGGTCATTTGATACATTTGCGGCAACCGTTGAAGATAGAGTGGACGATTTTATTTATAATAAGGAAAAACCAGAAAAAGTCGTTTATTTAACATTTGATGATGGACCTTCTAGATATAGTTTAGAGATTTTAGATGTGCTAGATCAATATGATGTACCCGCCATTTTCTTTGTGATTGGTGAAAATATTGAACTGTTTTCGAATGCCAAAGAGATATTAACAGAAATGGTGGAGCGTGGACATTATATTGGGCTTCATAGCATGACACATAATATGGATAGTTTATATCATGGTCCAAATGCTCCTCAAAACTTTGTTAAGGAAATGTTGGCTGATCAAAAAATGGTTTATGATTTAACGGAAGGATTTACAAGTCAATTATGTCGTCCACCATATGGTGGAAGAAATCATTTAACAAGAGAACATTATGTTGCTTTAGAAGAAGCAGGAATCACATGTATCGATTGGAATGTTGATTCTTTAGATTGGTCAAAATCAAGTGCCGATCAAATATTTAGACAAGTTGTTGCAGAACAAAAACGCAATCAGGATGCAAAAGAAGTCGTCTTGTTATTTCATGAAAAAAAATTCACGTTAGAAGTATTACCTCAAGTGATTGAATATTATCGCAGTTTAGGTTATGAATTTATGTCCTATTGTGAAGGTGAAGATTTTAATTGTACCTTATCGAATGAAAAATAAAGAAAGAAGTCATCCATAAATTACCTTGCATAATTTGTCACATTATGCAAGGTTTTAGAATGCTTTTTTAAAGTTAATATTGTATAATTAAAACAAATAGCATAGATGGAGGAAAGAGTAGTGGCAAAACAGCAGTATTATTCAAATTATGGTAGTCGAGGACGACGTCGACGTGTTAAACCACGTTTTTATGTTTTTGTAACGTTAATTGCAATTTTAGTGATGACAGGATGTTTCTTTGCTAATGTTGCAGGACAAGTAAAAGGATTAAGTATGGCAACAGTAGAGCCGACCTATTTAGATTTCGAGGAAATCAAAACGGTTAAAAGTTGGCATAATAAAGAAGTTAAATTTGCTTATTTAACATTTGATGATGGACCTTCACGCAATACAAGTGCCATTTTAGACATTTTAGATAGCTATGGAATTAAGGGGACATTTTTTGTTTTAGGGACAGCTATCGATAATTACTCTGACTCGGAGGCCATGTTAAAACGAATGGCTAATGACGGTCATTACATTGGGATGCATTCAATGACTCATGATTATGCTTATTTATATGGAGATGCTAATGCCGCTTCTAATTTCGCTGGTGAGATGAAGGAAGAACAAGCCTTAATTAAAGAGATTACAGGTGGGTTTGAAAGTAAATTATGTCGTGCTCCTTATGGAACGGGCGGAACATTTACGGATGAACATGTTGTTGCTTTAAATGAAATTGGCGTAAAATGTTGGGATTGGGACGTTGATTCATATGATTGGGAATCGGGAGCAACAGTTGATAGTATTATGAAAAATGTTGAAAGTAATATGAAGTTGTGGAACTATCCATCTAATACGGTTATTTTATTCCATGAAAAAGATATTACCGTACAAGTTTTACCTGTTGTTATTCAGTATTATTTAGATTTAGGATATGAGTTCTTACCTTATAATCCTGATAATCATATTGTTAAAAATTTATTTGGAAGTAGCGATTTATAGGAAAGGGGAATTCTAAATGCGTCGACCATTTTTACCAGTTTTAATTGTAATCCTTATTTCGGCTGTAGGAATTTTCTTTGCCTTAACTTATAAGATTCCTGAAGTACAAGTATTTCAAATGTATCAACATTTAGATCAAGAAATTGTCACTTGTGAAAAACAAAATACAAATACATTAGAGGATAATTTAAATGCTTTACAAGCATCGGTGAGCAGTTTGATTAGTGCAGGTCAGACTTACGATGGAAGTGCAGACTTAACTGAGTTATTTGAGTCATTTAACACACAATATAACATGTTAAAACAATATAATGAATCGGTGGCAACATGTATTTCATCAGCCATTGAAAAAACTAATTTTGAACAAATTGAAAAAGTGATTAAAAAATTACCAACAGATTTACAGACATTAGGTCATGATATGACATCCCTTCAAAAAGAACGTACAACAAAGTTAACGGCTTTAGAAGCACAACTTTCTTCATTAGTTAACACCTTATCAAACTTTGAAGAAATGTTCTATAACACGAAAACAAGTGAAGCTGTTCAATATTTTCAAAGTGTAAATGTGGCCTTCAGTGAAGTTCAAACGTTACATACAGACTATATGACAACAGTTGAGGCTTATTATACGGCGAAAACAGCTTATTATGAAAGTATCGCAAATAAAGGGACGTTAGATTATATTTTCAAAAAATAGATAAATTGGCTAGGAAGTTTTCCTAGTCTTTTTTGTTGCCTGTGTTATAATCAATTTATTAAGATGACTAAGAAATTGAAAGAGGGATTTAAATGAACATTGGATTTATCGGAATTGGTGTCATGGGGCAAGCCATGGCGACTCATTTATTAAACGCTGGCCATAAGATGTATGTTTATAATCGTACAAAAAGTAAAGCAGATCAAATTGTTGAAGCTGGTGCTATTTGGTGCGAAGATGTTCAAATGGTTGCGCATCATGCTGATTTAATTTTTACGATTATTGGTGTTCCTGCAGATGTTGAGGCTGTTTATTTAGGTGAAGGTGGGTTAATTGATACGGCAAAAGAAGGAACAATCTTAGTTGATATGACAACCTCAACACCAGAACTTGCAAAGCGAATTTATGAAGCGGGAATGCAAAAAGGGATTCAATGTTTAGATGCTCCCGTTACCGGTGGAGATGTTGGAGCTAAAAATGGAACGTTAACAATTATGGTTGGAGGAGAAGAGTCTGTTTATCAAAGTATTCGTCCAATCTTAGATTTGATGGGAAAAGTAATTGTTTATATGGGAGAAGCAGGCAGTGGACAGCATACAAAAATGGCCAATCAAATTGCGATTGCTGGAGCTGCGATTGGAATGGTTGAAGCTTTAGCTTATTCTAAAGGGGCTAATTTAGATTTAGAGACAGTTTTAAGTGCCATTACAAGTGGGTCAGCTGCAAGTTGGCAATTAAGCAATATGGCCCCTCGTATTATTCGTGACGATTTTAATCCTGGATTCTTTATTAAACATTTTATTAAAGATATGAAAATTGCAACGTCAGAAGCATCTGAAATGTCAGTTGATTTACCAGGACTTAATCTTGTCTTAAGTTTATATGAAGAATGTGCGAATCGTGAGTTTGAAAATTTAGGAACGCAGGCACTCTATAAATTGTATGAAAAATAAAAGAAAGACCTTAAACATTAATTAAAGTGTTTAAGGTCTTTCTTTTATAAAATATAGTATTTATTTGATTCAATCATCGGTTCTTGGCTAGGGGTTGTGGTCACCGAATAAGGTCCATAATAGCTGTTTTGAACCATTTGTTGTTGATATCCCATTGGATAGCTTGGTTGTTGGTAATAAACAGGTTGAGGATAGTAAACAGGTTGAGGGTAATACATGGGTTGTTGGTACACTGGATAATTGTATCCTCCACAACATGGACGTCCACCACCAAGGACTAATCCACCTAATCCCCCGAGAGCAAGTCCCCCAATGAATGGCCAAAATCCCCATCGTTCATCATTTTCAATACCTGGCATAGTCGCTAGATAGGGGACTTGATTTGTCAATGGAACTTGGCCATGATAAGACGATCTCATATTTTGATTCAACTTTAACTCCTCCTTCAGTATGCAGTTCTCATTTTAGTGTATGCAGACTGTTGAGTTTAGGTTCTCGCTAATAAAAAAATCGACTCGTTTAAAAGTCGATTTTTTTATTGCTCTTTTATGAGTAAAAATGATTGAAGGGTGGGTCTTCTTAAAAGGGCTGCCACCTCATTAGAGCGGTTAAGTCCTTGGTTAACATGTAAAGTTAGACGATCGGCAAAACGGTAAGTGCCGTTATAGAATTGACTACAATAGTTGGGTTGAGTCTTATCATTTGACGTAATGCCTCGGCAGTGGCCAGATAGTTGTAATTCAACCGGATAATCGGTAACAACTGATGCAAGAGTCGGTTCATGAAGTAATAAAATGTTAAAGGTATTAGCATCGCTGTTCTGTGCTAGAAGGGTTTGAAGTGGAGGCGTTGTGGTTAATGAATTAACACCGATTAACGTGATAGATTCGCTTGAACCATTGTATAAAGGTAAGGATTCGTTTTTTAGAACTCTAAAGCCGGCATTCGTTAGAAGGTCGGTTATGGCCTGTTCATTTTCTAAATCATCGTCTCCAAGAACTGCTACTTTTGCTAAAGGGCTCTGGATGTTTGAAAGTAACTTTGAAGCTTCATTACTTAGAGCTGATGAGATAGTTCCCTTTTGAAACAGTCCTCCTGTGAAAATCACGATATCTGGATTTAAACGGTTGATTTCATTCACTGCTTTTTCAAATACGGATAAATCTTCTTCATTCTCAAGTAGTGTATCTCCAAATTGAATGAGGCGGATTCCATCAAAGGTAGTTGGAATATTCGGGTTTTTTATAATCGTTTCATCCACTTTGATCGAAAATTTTAAGATACAAAGCGAGTAGAAGAAAAAGAGTATGATAAGACCTGCGACCGTTAAAACATAGATAGGAAATTTTTTCACGTTTTACTCATCCTTTACCAAAAAATCTAAATATATTTTATTATATCACAGATTAATTCGGTTTGGGAAAATGCATTAAACGTAAAAGAGTAAGTGGATAAGGTGGTAAAAAGCAAACAGTAAGGAAAGGATTCGAATAGTAGCAGAAAATTCACTGTCCTTTTTGATAAAGGTGAAGGTAATTAAGCTAAGGTATCCTAAAATTGGAATCCAATCGAGCATAAATTTAGACGTCTGGATAAGTTGCGAGATGAGGGGTTGATTAGGTTTGAAGGGGAAGGTCAATAATAAGGTGATATTGAATAAGAGGAACAGACTTTGTGAGTTTTTTGTTGTTTTTTCGACCATTTTTAGCACCATCCTTTTAAAAGTATGTTTTAAATATGTATCAGTTTATAAATTGTGTTAAAATAATATTAAAGTATAGTTAATTAGGCGTTCAAATATGCCAAAGATAAGGGTTGATTAGCATGAACACATTAGTTTTAATTGATGGAAATAGTTTAATGTATCGCGCATATTATGCAACGGCATATAGCGGGAATTTAATGAAGACGAGTCAGGGGATTTTTACGAATGCTCTTTATGGATTCGTTAATATGATGAATAAAGTGATGGATGATTATCATCATACGCATATGCTAGTGGCGTTTGATGCAGGTAAAACGACATTTCGTCATGAATTTTTAGAAACGTATAAAGATGGTCGTAAGCCGATGCCAGATGAGATGCGTTCTCAAATTAATTTAATTAAGAAGTATCTTGATTTACTAGGTGTCAAGCGATTAGAGCTACCAACTTATGAAGCAGATGATATTATTGGAACATTGGCTCGTCTTGGAGAGAAAGCCGATTTTGAAAAAATTCATATTATCACAGGAGATAAAGATTTACTTCAAATGGCGGATGAGAAAACGACGGTTCATATTACAAGAAAAGGGGTAACCGATATTGAGTCGTTTACACCAGAAGCGGTGTTTGAAAAATATGAATTATCACCAAGCCAAATTGTTGACTTAAAAGGTTTAATGGGCGATCCATCAGATAATTTACCAGGAATCCCAGGTGTTGGGGAAAAGACAGCAATTAAATTATTAAAAGAGTATCAAACAGTTGAAAATTTAGTTGCTAATACGGCTTCTTTAAAAGGGAAGATGAAAGAGAAAGTAGAGGCGAATGTTGAGCAAGCTTTGCTTTGCAAACGAATGGCGACCATTCATACGGATGTGCCGCTTTCTGTGACTTTTGATGATTTATTATATCAAGGACCTGACGTAGCGGGTTTAATTGAATTGTTTAAAGAAATGGAGTTTAATGCTTTCCTAAAAAAAATGAAACTGCAAGAGGTGAAGGATGAAACACCTAAAGCTCCTGTTGCAATCATCGGAAGTTTAGAAGAATTAAACACTAAAATCTTTAAGCATAGTGCGATTCATGTTGAGATTTTTGAAGAGAACTATCATCATGCTAATATTTTAGGGATTGCGGTTGTAAATGATGAAGAGTCTTATTATGTCCCATTTGAATTAGCGAAGCAGTCTGAGGCCTTTATGACATTCTTAGCAGATGAAAAGATTGCAAAAGATATCTTTGATTTAAAACGTTCACGAGTTGCCCTGATGTGGCAAGGATTTGATTTACGTGGGGTGGCATTTGATTTATTACTCGCAACGTATATTATTAATCCGACGAATGTCAGCAATGAGTTTAAAAAAGTGGCGATGAGTTATGACTACGATGATGTGTTGTACGATGAAGAGGTTTATGGTAAAGGGGCTAAGCGTGCTATTGCAGAAGAGAGTCAAATTGCCCGTCACTCGATTGATATTGCGACTGCCGTTTTGAAGTTAAAGGAGACGGCGCTTGAACAGTTGAAAGAACAAGATCAGTTAACGTTATTTGAAGAGATGGAAATGCCACTGGCAGATGTGTTGGCTGAGATGGAATTTAACGGAATGGCTCTGGATTTAAAGACACTTGATGAGATGGGGCAAGATTTAAAAGGACGCATCACGGCGCTTGAAAATGAGATTTATGAACATGCTGGAATGTCATTTAACATTAACTCACCTAAGCAATTAGGAGAGGTTTTATTTGATAAATTATCCTTACCAGTTATTAAGAAAACGAAAACAGGATATTCAACAAATGCCGATGTATTAGAGAAATTAAGTGATGCCCATCCAATCATTAAATCGATTATGGAGTACCGTACGTTAACCAAACTTTATTCAACTTACATCGAGGGTTTAAAGAAAGCATGCTACAGTGATGGAAAAGTTCATACGATTTTTAATCAAGCTTTAACTCAAACAGGACGTTTATCATCGATTGAACCCAACCTACAAAATATTCCGATTCGCTTAGAAGAAGGGCGTTTAATTCGTAAGGCCTTTGTCCCAAGTGAAGAAGGTTGGGTTATTTTAGGAGCGGACTACTCACAAATCGAACTTCGTATTTTAGCTCATATTTCAAATACGGAGTCATTAATCGAAGCCTTTAAAGAAGGTGAAGATATTCATAAAAAAACAGCAATGGATGTGTTCAAAGTATCTGAGGAAGAAATGACATCAGACTTACGACGTTCAGCTAAGGCAATTAATTTCGGAATTATTTATGGAATGAGTGCCTTCGGATTATCTGAAAATTTAAATATTACGCAAAAAGAAGCGAAAAAATATATTGATCATTACTTAAAGACTTATTCAGGAATCAATCAGTATATGGAAGATACCGTGAAAGATGCAAAATTCCATGGTTATGCAACGACTTTATTTAATCGTCGTCGTTATATCCCTGAATTAAGTCAGAAAAATTATGCACTTCGTCAGTTTGGAGAACGTACTGCAATGAATGCACCAATCCAGGGAACAGCAGCCGATATTATCAAAAAAGCCATGATTGACGTCGCAAATGCCATGAAAGAAAAACAAGTTAAATCTCGTTTATTACTTCAAGTGCACGATGAATTAATCTTCGAAGTTCCACAAGAAGAGTTAGATTTAATGATCGAACTTGTAACCAAAACAATGGAAGACGTTGTAAAGCTTCAGGTGCCATTAAAAGCAGACTACTCATACGGACCAACATGGTACGACGCGAAGTAACCCTGAGTAAAATCTTTCTAAATCTCGAATTTTCGAGATTAGAAAGATTAAATACCCAGGATAAGATAGTCTAACGCTTCATACTTCAGCGAGAATATCTAAAAGGCTGAGATAACCGCTTTGACTCTTGAAAACCCCTAAAGGGATAAGAATATCTAAAGTTTCACTAGAAGTTCAACTAGATATTCTAAAATGCAAGGGAGTAGCCTGTGTTTCTTTTTTTGAAACATGGGATGCTCCCGATTTTTTAGATGAACTGATTTCTAAAAGAAATCTAGAGAATCTTATGTATTTGCTCTCAAGAGTCAGGTTATCGAAGATAGATTGTATTCCAGTTACTGTGACTGTAGGGTATGAAGTATAGTGAGTTGACGTCTACCTCACTCCTCTGCTTTTTAGGAGTAGTGTAGACGAAACTTTATGGTTTCCCTACACCACGTAGCGTAACTCGTGGTTTTCTATCGCTAGTAGGGCGAGCATTTGGTCTTCGAAACTCAACTGAGGTCCAGTTACTGAGTCTGTGGGGTGTGAGGTTCACGTGTTTAAATCACAAAGTACTATGACTTAGACTTTTAGTTATGAATCATTTATAAGATTTGTAATTCGTTTCCTATAAAAAGATGAATAATAGTTAAATCTGTGTTACTAAGTGTTAGACATTGGTTTATGATATAAAATAAAAAAACTTCTTTAATTTCAGAATTGATTTCTGGTGTAGAGAAGTTTTTTTATAAGTTAGGGTGGAGATGGAGGGAGCGGTTAGTATCCACGTCCGAAAGAAATTCGAAATACCTATTATCTCTAAATAACTGAAAACATCAAAGAAAGTCGCATATCTTTTAATACTTTTTTTACTTTATTCATATTTTAATACTACTTTATAACTAATTCCTTATCGTGAAATAGTTAACGCATTCTAATCTAAAGTGATTTTCCAATATGTAACTTGTGTTTATTGATAATCTGAGAATGACACAAAAGTGCTCTCATACGAAGAAGTATCTCCTCTTTGTTAACAGATTTCACCATATAATCATAGGTATCTACTAGGAATCCTTTACATGTTTCTTCGAGTAATTGTTTAGCTGTAAATATTAGAATCACTATATTATTCTGACAGTTACGTAGATACTCTGTAAATTCATAGTAAATTCATAGCCATCCATTTTAGGCATCATCACATCTAATATAATTAAAGCAATGTGTTGTTTATCTATATCCAAATTATTATATTTCAAAAGATTAAGTGAAAATTTAAATGTATTAGAAAAAAAGCATAAATAAATTCCTAAAATTAACATTCAGTTTATAAAAGCATTGTAAAATATGATGACAAGGAAACAAAGGGGGAGAATAAAGATGCTTCAAATTGAAAAAATCCATAAAAAGTACATAACTGGAGATTTAGTGCAAACAGCTCTTAATGACGTAAGTTTAAATCTTCGTGACAATGAGCTTGTTGCTATTCTTGGACCTAGTGGTTCGGGGAAAACTACCTTACTTAATATCATTGGTGGTCTAGATCATTATGATAGCGGTGACCTAATTATTAATGGAATTTCGACTAAAAGATATACAGATAGAGATTGGGATTCTTATAGAAACCATACAATCGGCTTTGTGTTTCAAAGCTATAACTTAATACCTCATCAGACGGTACTTTCAAATGTTGAACTTGCACTTACTATTTCTGGGGTTTCAAAGTCAGAACGTAAAAAACGTGCAATAGAAGCTTTAGAAAAAGTTGGATTAGGTAATCAACTTCATAAAAAACCTAATCAAATGTCTGGTGGACAAATGCAGCGTGTGGCTATAGCTCGTGCATTAATTAATGACCCAGATATTTTACTTGCTGATGAACCTACGGGTGCACTTGATTCTGAAACTAGTGTTCAAGTGATGGAACTTCTAAAAGAAGTAGCAAAAGATAGACTGGTTGTTATGGTTACACATAATCCTGAGCTTGCAGAAGAGTATGCTACTCGTATCGTAAAAGTGCGTGATGGAAAAATTATAGATGACTCTAATCCATATCAGGTAGATGCTTCACAACTTGGGCAAGCAAGACATGAAAATATGGGTAAATCTTCAATGTCATTTTCGACATCGCTTTCATTGTCTTTCAATAATTTAAAAAGTAAAAAAGGAAGAACATTATTAACAGCTTTTGCGGGCTCTATTGGAATTATAGGGATTGCATTAATTCTATCGATTTCTAATGGAGTTAATACTTATATTTCTGATATTCAAAAAAGTACAATGTCTTCTTATCCTATATCCATTCAATCTCAGTCTATAGATTTAAGTAGCATTATGTCATCAGGACAAGAGAATATGAAGAAACTGAAAAGCGGTGAGGTTGACCATGATTTAGATGCAGTTTATTCAAATGGTACAGAACTTGAAATGGCATCTAAGATGACGACAAGTATTACCGAAAATAATCTAACAGAATTTAAAAAGTACTTAGATGATACAGAAAATGAAATTCACCAGTATATTGGTGAAAACGGAATTGTGTATTCTTACGATACAAAATTCGATGTATATACTTATGACTCAGAGGATACTCTTGTAAATACAGATGGTAGTACATTAGAGGGGAGTCAATCTTCTGCTTCAGTCAGCTCTCCAATGATGGCAGCTATGAGTTCAAGTAGTTCTAATCATTTTGAAGAGTTATTACCAGGTACTGAAGATGAGTTAATCAGTTCAACTATTACAGATAGCTATGATGTTTTATATGGTTCATGGCCGAGCAAATACAATGAGCTTGTTATAGTGCTTAACCATAATAATGAGATTTCTGCCACAACTCTTTATAAACTTGGACTTCTTCCTTCTTCTGAATATAATGAATTAATATCGAAGATAGAAGACGGAGAAACAGTTACTTTAGATACACAAAAACTAAGTTATGAAGATATTATAGCTCAAACATTTTATATGATCCCTAGTTGTGATTTATATGTAGAAAATGATAATGGTACTTTCGATTATATTGGAGACGATAACTCAGAGATAAAAAATCTACTTGAAGATGCAGTTGAGTTAAAAGTGGTAGGTATTATTCGTCCTAAAGAAGATACAGAAACTGTTTTAATTAGCAATACTGTAGGTTATACAAAAGCATTAACAGATTATATCATTGATTATACAAATAACAGTGAGGTTGTAAAAGGACAGGAAGCTAGTAAGAATCTAAATGTATTAAATGGTATGGAATTTTCGCCTAGTGATGATGTAGATAAAGTCAAAGATGCAAAAACTTATATCGATCATTTAGGAGTTAGTGAAAAAGCTAATCTTGCTAAACAGATTTTACAATACACTTATTCAGATAATCCAACTGCAACATCTCAAATGATGTCAATGAATGAAACACAACTTGCAGCGGCACTAGATGAAAATTTAGATGATGAGGCACTTCTTTCGATTTATGATCATTATATATCTACTGGAACTTATGATGATAATATGAAAACTTTTGGTGTTGTAAGTTTAGATGCACCATCTAGTATCAACATATATTGTGATAGTTTTGAGGACAAAGATGTTATAGCTGATTATATTGGGAAATACAACGAATTGGTTGATGAGGAAAGTCAAATTACTTATACAGATTATGTAGGACTTTTAATGTCTTCTGTAACAACAATTATAAATGTAATTTCATATGTATTAATTGCTTTCGTTGCAGTTTCCTTAATAGTATCTTCAATAATGATTGGAATTATCACTTATATTTCAGTTATGGAACGTACTAAAGAAATCGGAATACTTCGTGCAATTGGGGCCTCAAAACATAATATTTCTCAAGTGTTTAATGCAGAAACATTTATAATCGGTATATGTTCAGGAACAATTGGAATTGGAATTACGCTGTTACTTCTAATACCAGCAAATTCTATCATTCACACTTTAACGGGTACAGATACTGTTAATGCCTCATTACCTTTTAGTAGTGCACTTCTTCTTATTGCTTTAAGTATCATACTAACTTTAATGGGGGGGTTCATCCCTGCCAAAAAAGCAGCAAGGAAAGATCCAGTAACTGCTTTAAGAACAGAATAAAATATTAGAAAATTAGGAAGGAAGCTGCGAAGAAGATATATATAGTGACTATATTTACCGCAACACTTTTATGTTATTAAAAGAAAAAGGATATTTATAAGTGATGCTGACGTTAGAGAAATTTTCAGGATTAGATTCAACGGAAATTAATGATGTGAAAATATTTCAATAAATGTTAGGATAATACTCTTATTTAAAGAAGGGTTAGGTGTTTATATATCAAGATTAATACGTATTTCTAGGGGGGATCTATAATGGGAATCTGGAATATATAATGAAGCATGAGGTTCAATTATTTAGAGAGGTTTTTTATAGATGTGAAAGGAAATCATCTATTGAAGATAAAAGTAATATAAAGTAGGATCAATAAAAAGGCGAGAAGATGAAATCTTTTCTCGCCTTTTTTGATGAATATTATTATTTAGCTACTGTTTTTTTAGGTGTCGTTTTTTTGAAATATAATAGACCGATAGTAGAGATGAGGGCCATTCCAATCATAAGAGATAGATTAGTCTCATCTCCTGTATCAGGCATATCTGTTTCTGGAGTGATTGGTTTTTCTATTTTGATCACATTTCCTTGATCATCTAATTGATAGTCATATTTTTCTGATGCGATTAAGTTTCCTAAATCCATCCCTCGATCATCAAGTTTAACGGTTTTAAAGTTTAATTCAGAAGACTGATCGACTTGAATTTTTCCTGAATTTTTAAATCTGATGTCGCCTTCAACGGAATGGCTCAAATCAACGACAGAATTATTCTTAATATTTATGTTTGTTCCATCAACTGTTAAAGCACGTCCTAGGCTTTCGGTAATTGTAAGTTTGGAATGGTCGATGGTTAAATCTAGCCCTTCAGCGGTTGTATTGATCCCATTGCTTAACCCCTTCATGTTGACAGTAGAATCTTTTATATTGATTGTTCCATCTAAAAATCCACGTGCAGTATTTTGAAAGTTTAAAGTAGAGTCAGTGATGTTAATTTTTCCATTTTTTCCGGCATTCGTTTTTATCACTCCTCCTGATAAACTTTTTTCATTTTTGGCATTTAAAACAGAATTGTTTTCGATATTTAAGGTACTGTCATTGTAGACATAAATTAAAGCATAGGGTGAAGTATAGTTACTTGCCTGTAGCGTTACTTGATTGAGTGTTAAGTTAGCACTGCTTCCATAATCACCTACTCCTAAGATACAATCTGCATGACCTTTGATTTTATCTAGAATCATTGTTCCATTTTTAAAGGTTACATTTGCGCCATTAGTCAAATAATTTGAATCTTTTGTGAGAGTTAAAGTATGGCCATTTAAATCAATCGTATAATTAGTTCCATTTATTTTTAATGCATCAGAAAGTGCCACATTATCACTTAAAGTAATGTCCCCTTGGGAATTACTTTTAGCTAAAAATTCTGAGCTTGTCATATTTCCCTCTACCGATCCATTTGCAAATACTATCATGGTCGACATCATGAACACTGTCAAGATAGTTAGAAAATTTGTTAATAAGTGTTTTTTCATTTTTTTACGTTTCTCCTTCTCTAATAGTTGTGATTTTATTGTGTTTTAAATAAATCTTATTTACTCAACTATATTTACCTACATACTAAAAGTTATTACTTTTTTTCGATAATTTTTAACATTGTTCATAAATAACTTCCTTAACAATCCTGTTATAAAATGCATAATGTAGTCATCATTCATTGATAATTTAATATATAGAATTCATAAAATGTCTATTATTTATAGTAAATGTAAAAGGAGGGGGGGGATTGTTTTGAAAAAAAATATAAGGGTAGTTGTTAAGTTAATTCTGATTTGGATGTTATGCTTCTCTTCTTCTGCTATTTTAATTAAATTAACGGCGTACAAAAAAGCAGATAATGTATATGAAAATATTAGAGAAATGACTAAAGCGACGACAGATACGCCCCCTATTGAAGAGACTGAAGCTAATGAAGAGAATAAAGAAGTAGATCAGTCGATTGTAGATGATAAATATGATAAACTTTCTTCTATCAATTCGGACTATAGATTTTGGTTACACGTCGACAACACTAATATTGATTACCCGGTGGTTCAGAGTCAAGATAATCAATATTATCTAAAACATGATTTTAATAAAAATTATCTAGCTTCCGGTAGTATATTTATGGATTATCGAAATAAATTTGAAGAAGATCACAGTGTTATTCTGTATGGTCATGATATGAAAAATAAATCAATGTTTGGAGAAGTCGCTAATTTTAAAAAGGAAGATTTTTTTAATGAAAATAACCTGATTAGAGTTGAATATAAAGGGATGACCTATATTTATGAAGTTTTTTCGGCCTATGTAGCAGATTTTTATCATGGGGATTATCTGAAAATTCATTTTGAAGATGAAAAAGATAAACAAGCGTATCTAAACTATATAAAAGATCGATCGTTATATCAAAAACAGATTGAATTAAACGCGAATGATCAGATTATGACGCTGTATACTTGTAGTTATGAGTTTGAAAATGCTCGTACAATCGTTCATAGTAAATTAATATCTAAGGAATAAAGGATAGGGGTTATATTTTATCTAAAACGATATCGTTGTATTGAGAGAGATGAGATAAGATTGTGAGCAGCGAAGGTTATTTTTTAATGGAATAAAATCCCAATCTATATTATGATGAGCATATCTATCGAAGATTTATTATACAGTAGAGGGTCAAGAGACATTGGTTCTTAAAAGGAGATGGTGATTATAGAGATTTGGGATTTATATACGCAAGATAGAATTAAAACGGATAAAACGATGATCAGAGGTCAAAAAATCATTCCAGGACTTTATCGATTAGTCGTCCATGTCTGTATTTTTAATTCTCAAGGTGAAATGTTGATTCAACAAAGACAGCCTTTTAAAAGTGGTTGGTCAAATAGGTGGGATGTGACAGTTGGGGGCAGTGCTATTTCTGGTGATACGAGTCAATCAGCAGCAGAACGTGAAGTTTATGAAGAGATTGGATATCGGTTATCACTTGATGGGATTAGACCTGCTCTAACGATTAATTTTGATGATGGATTTGATGATTTTTATTTGATTCAACAAGATTTAGAAATTGATGCACTAAAACTGCAATACGAGGAAGTTCAGAGCGTTAAATGGGCGTCAAGGGATGAAATCTTAAAGATGATTCAGGAAGAAATTTTTATTCCGTATCAGCCATCGTTAATTGACTTACTATTTTTTATGAGAGATAAAAAAGGAGCTCATACGAGGTAAAGCATTGGTCATTAATGCTATCAAATTTTAAAAATCTATGATATCCATGCGATGACAGAAGCGGGATTATCAAAGGAGGGATTATTAAAAAAGTTAACCTATGATTGTTTAGGTAGGTTATAGAATGAAGTTTTTAGTCTCTGAACAATCTATCTCAAATATTCAACAATCTAAACCTTTTTCTTTGGATGTGTAATGATTTAAATTAGGTTACGGACGAGGAATTAATTTCACGTTTAGAGAAGCATGATATTTAAGAATTTAGAGGGTTATCCCCTCTTAGTAAAATGGATACTTGCTTCGATTCCCTGAGACAGTCACCGCATAAAAAAAATAACCGGATGATGAATTATCAGTGGTTAAATGTAGTAAAATGAAAGTATGATGAATTGATATTGATAAAAAGGAGACATTTATGAGTCAGACAATGGGTTTAAAATCACGAAATGAAATTGAAGAAGAATCGAAGTGGAAAATTGACAAAGTTTATGCAAGTACAGAGGCTTGGGAAAAAGACTTTCAAGCAGTAAAAGAAAAAGCGCCGAAATTAAAAGAATTCCAAGGACGTCTTGGAAATATCACTGATTTAAAGGAATACTTAAAGGTAGAAGAAGAGTTATCACGTGTATTAGAAAAATTATATGTGTTCGCGCATATGAAGAGTCATGAAGATACCTCAAACTCAGAGTTTCAAACATTAGTGAATAAAATCGATCCGTTTATGGCACAGTTTTCAAGTTACAATGCGTTCTTTACGCCGGAGATTTTATCACTTGAAGATGGAACCATTGAAAAGATGTTAGAAAGCGATGACGAATTAAAAGTGTATGACACGTTCTTCAAAGTGTTATTAAAAGAAAAACCACATATCTTATCGAAGGAAATGGAAGAATTATTAGCATCAGCATCAGATTGCTTAGGGGCTTCTGAAAGTATTTATACGATGCTAACGAATGCGGATATGACGTTTGGAACGATTAAAGGTGAAAATGGTCAGGACATTGAATTAACAGAAGGAAACTATAGTTCATTAATCAAAAGTAAAGATCGTCGTGTCAGAGAAGAGGCGTTTAAATTATTATTTAGCACGTATAAAAAATATGAAAATACAATTGCAACAAGCTTAACAAGCTCATTAAAAACATTTATTTTCTATGCGAAAACAAGAAAATATGCGTCTTCATTAGAAGCTTCATTAAAACCAAATGATATTCCAGTTGAAGTTTATAAAAATGCGATTCAAACCATCAATAACAACTTAAAATCTCTTCACCGCTATGTTGGTTTAAAGAAAAAGTTATTAGGATTAGATGAAATTCATATGTACGATTTATATGTGTCTGTCATCGATATCCCAAAACAACATATCGAGTATAGCGATGCCATTGAAATGGTGAAAGAAGGATTAAAACCACTGGGTCAAGAATATTTAGACATCTTTGATGAAGGAATCAAAGACGGATGGGTTGACGTTTACGAAAATAAAGGTAAAAAAAGTGGGGCTTACTCATGGGGAAGCTATGATACGATGCCTTATGTGTTATTAAATTATAACTATGAGTTAAACGATGTTTCAACACTGGCTCATGAAATGGGACATTCCATCCATTCTTACTATACAAGAAAAGAACAACCATACGTTTACGGAAATTACACGTTATTCTGTGCGGAAGTGGCGTCTACAACGAATGAAATTCTTTTAATTAATGACTTAATTCATAAAGAGCAGGACAAAAATAAAAAATTATATCTCATTAATCAGGAGTTAGAGCAAATTAGAGCGACCGTGTACCGTCAATTAATGTTTGCAGAGTTTGAGTTAATCACGCATGAAACGTTAGAAAACGGTGGTTCATTAACGTCAGATGATTTAGATAATATTTGGTATGATTTAAATAAAAAATATTTCGGACCTGAGATGGTCGTGGATGATGAAATTAAAATTGAGTGGGCACGAATTCCACACTTCTATAGTGATTTCTATGTTTACCAATATGCTACAGGGTACGCAGCGGCATCGGCTTT
This sequence comes from Turicibacter sp., assembly GCF_017941855.1. Classification (NCBI taxonomy): domain Bacteria; kingdom Bacillati; phylum Bacillota; class Erysipelotrichia; order Erysipelotrichales; family Turicibacteraceae; genus Turicibacter; species Turicibacter sp. The sequence goes on from NZ_JAGAVR010000070.1 coordinate 44,662, forward strand.
CGCTAAATCGATTTTAGAAAATGGTGAAGTTGCTGTTGAGAAATATAAAGGATTCTTAAAAGCAGGTGGTTCTTTATATCCAATCGATACTCTAAAAAATGCAGGGGTTGACATGACGACCTCAATGCCATTAGAGGCAACGATTGAACGCTTCAATGAATTACTTGATATGTTAGAAGAATTAATCTAAAAAAAAGGAGAATGAAAACAGAAGTTTTCGTTCTCCTTTTTACTTATTTTAACGGCAATTCTA
>NZ_JAGAVR010000071.1:0-6712 GCF_017941855.1 Turicibacter sp.
GGTGTTAAACGATCTGGGTATAAGATTAATAATTGATTTAATATTTGACTCCAATTTGAAAGTTGACGTCGCCACTTCTTAGTAACTTCCATGGTTTGAAGATAGATTAATTTCATCACCGATGTTTCATTTGGAAAAGCTCCTTTTCCTTTTAGAACTTTTCTTAATTGGCTATTGTAGCTTTCAATGGCGTTTGTCGTATAAATCATTTTTCGAATTTCTTTAGGAAAATTAAAGAGTTGATAAACTTCTTCGATGTTATTTTCCCACACTCTAACGGCTAAAGGTACCAGGGGACTCCATTTATTTTTAAAGGTCTCAAAGGCTTGTTCTGCTACTGATCGATTAATCGCTTGATAGATTTGTTTTAAATCATAACAGAATGATTTTCTATCTTGATAAGAAACAAATTTCGTTGATTGTCGGATTAAATGAACTAAACAACGTTGAACGAGGGCATGAGGAAAAACAGCTTGAATGGCCTGTTTAAAGCCACTTAAACCATCCACACAGGCAATACAAATATCTTGCACTCCACGAGCCTTTAATTCATCTAATAAACTCATCCAATAAGAGGCACTTTCTGCTTCTCCGATAGAGAGGCTTAAAACATCTTTGCGACCATCTAAAGACACACCTATGATACAGTAAACTGCTTTGTTTGAGGCACTCATTCCATCACGCACTTTGACATGAAGCGCATCTAAATAAATGATAGGATAAACAGGCTCTAAAGGCCGTTGTTGCCAATCTTGAATCAGTGGAATCACTTTATCAGTTACAGCAGAGATCGTTTCATGTGACGTTTCAAAGCCATAAATCTCTGCTAATGTTTTAGAAATATCACGCGTTGATAAACCTTTAGCATAAAGCGATAGAATCTTTTCTTCAATTCCGATGACATTGGTTTGACGTTTAGGCACGATTTGAGGTTCAAATGAACCTTGCCGATCTCTGGGAGTCTGAATCGTTGTTTCACCAAGACGCGTTTGAATGGTTTTAGATTGACGTCCATTTCGTGCATTTGAAGTTGATTTATTACGAAAATCATATCGGCTATATCCTAGATGTTGATCTAATTCAGCTTCTAATGCTTGTTCAATAAAGCCTCCAAACATGTCTAATAAAACAGCTTCAATATCACTAGCAGATTTAATGTTGTATTCATCTTGGAGGAGATTAAATAATTGGTTCATCGTAGCTTTTCTTGTCATAAATAATAAACTCCTTTGAAATAGTTAACTTATTATGGTAACTGTTCTAAGAGTTTACACACTTTATCTTACACCCTCGAAATCAACTAAAACAGTCTAAAATAATAAAAAGGATTTTAAAATAAAGGACTACTGAGCAACCCCCAGTAGTCCTTTATTTTACGTGAAGTAGTATATCATCTTTTAAAACTTTTGCCTCTTCCAATGTTTTAGCAGGTCCTACTATGACATTGGAAGAGTTTATAATATTAAAAACAATTTTACTGAAATCTTTTGGCGTGTAAAATGTGATTACGCCAACTGGTAACAAATGAGGTATTGAACCCTGTTCATCTAAATTAACACTTATAATGCCAATATAACCATTATTTTCTTCAATTAATTCGATAAACATAGGTTCTTTTTTTGTGAGTTCATTGTTATTTATTTCTATCCTACCGTTAAATTCGTCTTCTAGGAATGTTTTTTTGGTCAATACCCCTTGGATTTTTACAGTTGTTTTATTGAGTTCGATATGACTGATATCGTCAAACTCAATCGCAGGGAATTCTTGAAATATTTCTTGTTTGATACCAACGAAAGATAAATAACATATTACGCTAATAAAGCTAACCAGTAACGAAAGAATAACTTTTTTAATCATAATTAGTAAATTTGTCCCATATGTGATGGCATACTAGCTGTGAAACTAGTTACTGTTTTTCCTTGAGCACCTTTTAATGTTATAGTACCTGCCGAAGAATAGGTAGAAGTACCTTTTCTGAAATTATCTATTGCGTTATTATAAACATTATCAAACTCTTTAGATTTGTGAGTAGAGTTAACTTTTGTGTCAATATTATTAGCTGTACATCCTAAACTTCCATTTCCAGAGCACTTAAAGCTTGGAATTACGCTGTTAACTGATGTTGTAGCTGCATTCGCTCTAAATGATAATTGCTGATTATTATCTGATTCTCCATTCTTCTTAACATAACAGAATTTTACTTGCGTACCAACAGTTCCAGTGTAAGTAGCTTCAACATTACTTACCATTTGTGATGAGCTAAATACGTCTCCTGCTAATTGATATAATGAAATAGCAGTACCTGTAAAACCAGATATTGATGAAATAGCAGCATTTGCAGCATAATCAAATATTTTCAACGCACCAGCACTAATTAGCTGTGATGATGATTTAATTGTTGTTTTTGTTACAGATTTAGATAAACTACTAGATGTACTTGTAGGAACAGCAGTGATGACTTGAACTTCATAGTTAACTCCATATTTCAGAACAACAGTTCTTCTAGATGTCCAAGTAACACTACTAGTTGTACTAGGATAAGATACACGTTGAGATACAGGTAATTTTCTATTAACTTGTTCTTGAGTTAAAATTTCCGCACCCAAACTCACCATTTCTTCTAAAATTCTTTCTTTTTCTTTTTCTTTAAGTTGTTCGTCATCAATAAATATTAAATTGCTTAGCTCTACGTGTAATTCATCAAGACGTTCACTATTTTCTGATTCAATAATCTTTACATCATCATTTGCACTAACGTTTAAATTATAAGGTGTTAATACTGCAAGTGCACAGATTAAACTAATAAATTGTTTCATTCTTTTTTTAAAAAATTTCATCCTAATCCCTCCTGTAAATCCTAGAAAACACTTACATTTTACCATATATTTCTTTTTATGCAAACTTTTTTGGAAAAATGTAGGTAATTGACGTAATTTTATATGGAATTAAGAGTAGCTATGAGGTTCTAGAGATTTTTGAAATATTAATATTAATTTTATCACTAAAAAAGCAGTTGGAAATAGTGAGTAATCGACTATCTAGTTATTAGATTTGTCGTTACTTGCTCACTTTCTAACTGCTTTTTATCTTTATTTATTTTTTCGTATCAAAAGAACCAGAGCGTATCCGCTCTAAAATTTCGTGATTTTTTAGCAAAAAAGTTCCTCCCCTATCAGCTCCAAAAAATTTAAAAATGCTTGGAACAGCTCCCCTCAGTGATTTTTTCAAAGACAACCCTTAAAAGGGTGGAGATAACCATTATTAGTATGAGCAAACTTATTCATTCTTATTCATCAAAATTATTTTTTAAAAAAAAACTTTTCGACGTTTGTAAGAGTGGGAAATCTTTGTGATTTATCTAATCAAAAAAAGTCACAAAAATTACTAGATTCTTGCGACTTTTTCATTTTTGAATATAAAAAATAACTTTTCTTTATTATGAGATATATCAACATGAACAGAATTAGCTTAAATTATTTTATTTTAATTATTTGAACACGGAGGAAATTGATACATAATCTCAAATCGCATTTGCGATTTTGAGGTTAGCTAGGTCAAAAGGATACTGTGTTCGGGACGTATGGGAAAAGGCAACACAAGTAAACGGGGTATCCGTTGAAAGTCGAACCCGAAGTACCATACGTTCAATAATTAAAAATAAACTAATGCTAAATTAATAAAATCAGAAAAAAATCAAAAATAAAGGGGAAATCCAATATGTTAAAAATTCAATTATTCGTTTCAAAATTAGTAAAAATCGCTAAGACTTTATTCTCTAATGAGGTTGAAATCGAGCAAGTTGTAGCTTCTGTTGAAGAAGAAATCATTGAGGCTACTCCAGTTTCAACAGTTAGCGTTCCAGTGCTTACTTCATTTAAAACTGAAGAAGACAAGGAATTTAAAGCATATCAAAATGAGCTTACGTTCTTCGATAAACTTAACAGCATGAGCGTTAAGGAACGTAAGTTTTATGCGGTTCAGCTAGAAGAAGAATATGCGGGTCTTTTTAACTAAGCAGTTTAATCACTGCTTTTTTTATATTTAAACAATATTTTTTCTACCATATAAAAGGCATGAACCAAGTGTTTTTAGGACACTAAAAATTTAAAAAGAAAGGATGGGTTATAATGCCAGTATTATTAAAAAATATTAATTTAGAGGGTGTAGGGGCGTTTTTGTTAAGCCTTAAAGATTATTTCAACAATTATGATGAAGAATTATTTCTTTATGCTTCATCTCATGAAGGTTACTTATTTTTAAAAGCAGACATTAAGCACCAATCACTTTATGATTCTGAAATTTGTGCGATAAGCGAGATTTTATCAAAAGACGAAGAGATTAATGATGAAAAAATCATTGAATGTCTTGATATTTTAGCTCAATATGCTTATGAGTATCTTCCGAATTATTTAGACGTATCTACAACTAGAAGAGACGTAAAAATAATTGAAAAAGCTTTAGAAATGCTTCATAGTTTTGAATTAGAGTCTCTCTATGCTAATGATTGTTTAAAATTCTTACTGAACGTTCAAGAGGTCTGGAAAGATGGATTATCTGATTCAGAAAATCTTTATTTAGCTCGTCGTCACAAAGACAACAAGTTAGTTGCAAGAGCCTATTATGAAGATGATGATGTTCACGAGTCATTAGTGAATTTAAAGGACTTCATTCCGCTTTTTGATTCTATTGGAGATGATAAAGTAGGAAGTTTTATCTGCACGGCTAACAGAGCCTTAAAATACCCATTAGGAAAAGCAGTTTAACCACTGCTTTTTTTTATTTCTCACACAAATGTGTGTGCATTATGTGTGATATTTTGTGTGATAGTTCTAAAGTACATTTTGTCATACAAAAGTGTATTAAAAAAGACGCTTATAGCGTCTTAATAGAATGGATATATAGTTGTGATTATTTCTCCTGCTTGAAATTTTAAAGGCTTATTATTAGCTCCTTGAAGAACTATTTCGTTATTTTTGTTTAAATAATAACCACAACTCTTTTTAAAGTGCAGATTACTCTCAATCTCATTAAGTTTTAAATCTATTGAGTAGCTTTCAGACGTTTCTAAATCAATCATTTGTGTAGTAAGTCCACCTTGAGAGTTCTGCATATAAAAGTAAATATGCGGTTCAGAACCACTGCTTTCTAATAGTTGAGCGTCAACTGCTTCAAAAGCAATCCCATTTACTAATTCAAAATCTTCTAGTCGGTATGAATACAAGAAGTGGAACTCGTCTGAGCCTCTGAGAACACTTAAAACCCCGTCATTAATTGAAATACCTTTAATATTATCAATCTCTATTAACTGTTTAAGCTCATTCTGAGCATTTGTAGAGTAAACCTCATTACTTGTTGCAAGATAGACCTCACCGTTCCACACAGACCAATTAATGAGGTCTGAGAGCAATTCTAAACGACTAACTTCCTTTTGTTCCTTAAAGCTCAAATTTATGAGCTCTTTTTTTGTTTGATTTAATAAATAAAGGTTTCCATTTTCAAATTTAAAATCAGAAATTTCATTTTTATTTATTGCAGTTTTTATTTCAAAATTATTTGAATTTATAATTTTATCCTTAAATTTTTTAATCTCTCTTACTTCAATTTTATCGGTTAAGAAATCAATCAAATAAAACGTGTTATATTCTTCATTATTAACGACTAAATCAGCACTTAATTCTAAATCTATCCCTTCTTTTCTTTTCGTATCAAAGAGAATGAGGTTGTCGTTGGCGGTCTGTGATAGTAAGTAATTAGGCTCTCTAACGCTACTGAATAACCGCTTATACATGGCATTATCTGATGTATCAAAAACATTTATGACGAGCGTTATAATCATCATGATTATGGTTATATTGATGAATAGAAACAGCGATAAATGAATCAACTCCTTTTTATTAGTGAATAATTTTTTACAATACTTAAACATCATTTCCATTTAAATCACCGTCTCTTTTTTGAGTTAATAAACATTAAGATTTTAACAAATATACATCATTATTTATGTAAAAACGTGTACTTTTTGCATGAAAAACAATAAAAAAGTGATGTATTTAAAACATTAAATGATGTTTAGTTAACAAAAAAAACCTAATTTATGTCTCTTCCGATGTTTTTTTGTTCGTGTGCGCCTATGCGCATATTTTTAAAAAAATTTTTTATTTTTAATGTAAAGAGATAAAAAAATCACTCATTTAAACCTAATAAAAACATTGTAATATCAATGTTTTTAAGTATTTTTTAAAATGTGCGCCCAAAAGGGTGTATATAGTGTTGACATGTGCGCCCAACTGTGATATTATATACTCACAAGGGCAAGGGAAGATTAAAAATGTGCGCCCAAATCTAAAAAAATGCGAGGTAATGAAATGGAACTTTTAAATAATTTATTTTCTATCGCCATCGATTGCGGTAAATACAACACAAAGGCAGTTTTTGAAAACATGGGGATTCGTGAGAAATTAATCATGCGTACGACTTTCCGTGAAAACCACAACACTGTGCAGGTTTTTGAGGATATTCACTGTGTTACTATAAATGGTGAGAAATTTATAGTTGGTGACAGTGCAGATGAATTAAGCGAGGAGCATTTAAACCTTGATAAAAATTCAAAACTTCATGAGGTTGCTACATTAACAATGATTTGTAAAGCATTAAAAAAATGTGAAATTAAAACAGGAAGTGAAGCAGATTTCAGAGTCAATCTAGGTATCAA
>NZ_JAGAVR010000072.1:0-4717 GCF_017941855.1 Turicibacter sp.
GAAGAGGTTGTAAACTTATTATTACCACGCTGTCTTGATTTTTCTAAGTTGTTCGTTGCCAACTTAATTTGTTGATCGATTGCCTCTTCTGAATCTAGGATGCCACTGCTAATCCCTGCACTAATCGTCAGACGTCTATCTTTTAAATCGGTTGAATTTTCAATATTTAAATCGTAGATTGTTTGCATTAAATGCATTAAATTAGGAACACATGCTTCCTTTGAATGATACGACACAATAATAAATTGATTGCCCAAATGACGTGAAATATATTCATTTTCAAAAATCTCTTTAATACAATTCGCCAAAGTCTTTAAGGCCTCATCACCTGATAAATAACCATAAACTTCATTATATCGTTTAAAATGATCATACTGTAAGACGATAAACGTAAACTCATTTCCTTGCCCAATATAAGCCTGTAACCTCTGATACAAAGACTTTTTCGTTAATGTTTTAGTCAATCCCTCCCTATCCTTATCGTGCTCCAATGAATTTATTTCTTCTTGCTTCATGTAGATAAAGCGCGCGACCGCTCCAATACTCGCACCTAAAGAAAGAATGATTATTCCAATATCGCCAATAGCTTGAATTCTAGCTTCTTTAAACTCTAACTTGGTTTCATCATAAATTTCTTCCAAGTTCACAGCTTCTACGTTTTCCTCAAAATCATAAAATCTTTTTCTTTTATCAGCTAACACATCATACGCTAACGCATAATAACCAAGCTTCATATTAATCGATAAAATTTCATTCAATAGATCAAATTTTATAAAATAAAATAGATTGGAATTCTCAATCAAGTGATAAAGTTCTGTATACTTTAAGATAATTTTCTCCCCATGCATCCCTTCTAAAACCAAACGCTCTAAATACAGTTTTTCAATCCACCAACCGAGTTCTATATCCCTAACTTTCTCATTAAGCAAATCAGCCTCATTGAGGTAATTCTGCCCTAAAATCAGATTTCCGTCCTTCAGCGCGGCTTCTGCTTTTAAAATCACAACATATAACTGTGGCAACCACTTATTTTCTTCTTTAAAATGAATCATCTCTCTTTCATACTCTTCTAAAAATAGCATCGCTGCTTCATAACCTTGAGTATAGTGAATAGAGTTTACAAAGGGTTTTAAATAATACATACTACGATTCGGTTCCAATATAAAAACATATTCCTTTAATAGTTCGATTACTTGTTTATAATCTTCCATTAAATAATAGAAACTGCCCAATTTTAGAGTTAATTCACGCTCTTTATTGACGCATTGTATTTCACGACTCAGTTCCAAGCCGTGAGTTAACACAGCAATCGCTTGATCATATTCCCCGAACATCACATAAAGATCTGAAAATAAAATCTGATTTTCTATTTCTTGATTATCGGTTTTACTTAACATATCAACGACTTCTAATAACTCAATGGCTCGATAATACTGATCAGTAAACAATAAAATACCTTGCGCATAACGTTGATAAACTCTTAATTTAAGGTTATCCGAGTTTATTAAATTAGTAGCCATTTGAAAATAGTTTTCTGCTTCTTCCACCTGGTTCAGTGCTAAATAATTAACCGCTAACTCCCCATAAACTTGACCTAAAAAATTAGCAGAACTTTTCGAATTAATACTGATGGATTGAAAATAAAGATTGTTCGATTCTTCGTAATTTTCTTTCATTCCTTCCATATATCCTAAGGCAAAATAAGCTTTTTGCAGACTATAACGGCTCTTCATTTGCGATAGCTCTTGCGTTATTTTATCCTCATATTTTTGTATTTCATCTTGTGGCATGTCATACAACTTGATTTCATCTAGCTGATTCCAAAACTGATCTGTATAGGTTTCTATTTTTAAAAAATTTGCAGTCTTTATGAAATATCCCATTATAAAAATTAAAAAAAATCCCCAAAATAAATACCTAACTTTTACTTTTAAAAGCTTATTCCCTTTTCTAACGATAACCATCCCCCCGAGCACTACTTTATATTATACCATTTTTAGACAAAAAAAGATTTTTATCATTGATTTTTTTCCATACTTTTACAAAATAAAAGAACTCATTTATAGATGAGTTCTTTTATACGGTAAAGGTATTACATCCTCTTTGTCTTGAAACTTCTAAATGGTGTGACGCTACTTTAATATAGTGATCGATATCCTGCTTAGAGTGAATGATGCCGCTACTTAATCCTGCACTAACCGTCATTCGCCTATGCTCTAAAACAAGTGTATTGATAATATTCAAGTCATATATCATCTGTAAAAGTTTTTTTACTTTAAGAACACAATTTTCTTTAGAGTCAGTGGAAACAATAATAAAGAAATGCCCCGAATGACGGGCAATATACTCTTGAGTAAAGGTGTTTTTAATTTGATTCGACAATATTCTAATAATATGATCGCCATTTAAGTATCCGTAAACTTCATTATATCGCTTTAAATCATCATACTGAACAACGGTAAACGTCAATTCTTGCCCGAAATATTTTTCTAATCTGTTATATAGAGCAGACTTCGTTAAAGTATGGGTCAAAGAATCAAAATCTTTTTGAGCTTCGACTTCTGTCACTAAATCTAGTATTCTCTTTTTATGATTGGATATTAAATACACAATCGACCCTATGCCCATTGTTGTGATTGATATCATAAAGAATAAAACAATCCTTTTGCTTACATTTCGATTTTGTCTCTCTTCTTTCGTTTTAAGATAAATCTCATTTAAATCAATAAGGTCATCATCAAGTAATTCATTATCAACAATCTGAGCACGACTCTTCATCGCATCATAAGCCAATGAATAATGATTAAGCTTTAAACTTTGATTTATAATTTCATCTAGCAAACTAATTTTACTAATAAAATATATGTCAGAAGATGCAATTTTTTTATACAAGTCAATATACTGCTCAAGGATTTGATCACTTTTTTCACCTTTTAAGACCAAAATATCTAAGTCTATTTTTTGTATCCAATAGTTTAACATCGCATGGAGACTTGTCGCATTTTTTTCGTAAATAACTCGTGCTCGATTAAGATAAATCTTTGCAATCTCTGGTTTATTTTCAAAAACTGACAATTCTGCTTGTAATAATTCTACCCAAAACTGTAACCAAATTTCGTGATCCGTCATCGAATTTTTAACACTCTCGATGTGTTGATTCAAAAATTCAATGGCATAATCATATCCATAAACCATTCGTAAAGATTTAGCTAGCTGCTCAAAATAAATGTTTAAATCAAGATCTCCCCATGTTAGCAAACAGGGATATAGCGTTTCAACTGCTTCTTCATAATTTTTATTTAAAAAATAGGCGTTTCCTAATTCAATCGTAATCGCCCGCTGGAGATTTTTATAGTCGTTCCAAACAGATACTTCAAAAGCATCTAACAGATAGTTAATGCTTTTACTATATTGGCCAGAGAACAAATAAATTTTAGCTAATAACCTTAAATTTTGAATTTCTTGAAATGGTTCTTGTTTTTTAGTTTTATTAGACTCCAATATTTTTATAATTTGTGCCTTGTAATCTTTTGTATAATCTAAGGCCTGTGAGAATCGATAATTCAAACTCATCACTTCCGCTTCATCGTCTTTAAAAGCTTGAAGCGCCAAATTATAATACTCAAATCCTTTTTCGATTTGCCCTTGATGAATCGCATTAAAGCTTAACTCCCGATAGACCATTCCACATAAAGTATCACAATGCAGGCTATCTATGCTTAATGCTCGATAATAATAATCATTTGATTGATTATAATCTTCATTTAATGATTCAATATAACCTAAAGAAAAATAGCTGTGTTTTAACGCGTCACGGTGTCCGGTTCCTTTAACTTCTTGTTGAATTTTATCCCTATAAAATTTAAGATTATTTTTTAAATCATCTTCCTGAATTGTCCCTATTTTATTCAAAAAATCTTTCGTCATAGGAGGTAATGTTAAATAATCAACAGCTAAACCTATACATATGACAGTCACGATAATAAAAAAAATTAATATTGCTTTGAAAGATTTTGACTTCAAAACCATCTCTCCCCTATTCAAACCCAATCCAATTCACTTCTATCACAAAGGTACCATATTTCTCCACAATATAACAATATTTTCTATAATTATACACAAAAAATCCTGATAAAATTTTTTATCAGGATTTTTTTATTCCATTCGAATGCAGCGTCTACCCTCACGATAATAAAGACCGTAACAACGGTTACATGAGACACACTTTGATTTATGGCCTGCTTTTAATTGTCTAACGAGATTTGGTTCACAAATAAAAGGACGACTAAATGAAACCATGGCGATTCCATTTTGCAAAACGTGCTCAATATCAGATAAGGTTCGAATCCCTCCCACTAAGATTAATGGAACAGTTGTTAATTCTGCTAGTCTTGAGGCACGTTCTAAATAGTAATTGTGATCGGTATATTTTTTCTTGCCTAAGTCGCATCCGCTTAGTTCGACCGCTTCCACTCCAAGAGCTTCAAGTTCGTTGAGCATATAAAGTAAATCTGATTCATACGCTTCGTCATTTAGTTCAACATTACTATTGATTTTGACCAATATTGGATAATTTTCTCCGCAAGCTTGTTTGATTCCTAATATGATTTCGCGTGGGAATCGGAATCTATTTTCGACGCTCCCACCATACTCATCCTGTCTTAAATTATGTTGGGGCGTAATGAATTCACTTAATAGATAACCGTGAGCCATATGA
>NZ_JAGAVR010000073.1:0-2810 GCF_017941855.1 Turicibacter sp.
AATTCAATACCAAATTAATACATTAATGACAACAAACGGTTAAAATTGGCCGCGCTTATTAGGAATAATAAGATGAACAGGTGGTGAACCTACAAATGTAGGGTGTGTTTCGTATAGAAATGCTAACGATGAACGCTAAGTCTAAAATAAAAGGTTGAGGCGTGCGTTTAACTCGTCGTAATCCTAAAGGATAACTAATTACTATGCCACACGTTGTTTGGCAAGTAAACGTAAAAATGAAAAGAAAGCAAAATGGTCGGTTTTTGACCATGAAGACTTTATTGAATTTTATAGAAGAGTTGCACGACGAAACTAGATTGAATAAAAGCCAAGTTTAAAAATCTAAATTTTAGATATGCCAATATCGTGCCAAGTCCTAAAAAGCTGAACCATGCGAATATTGCGACGTAAAAATGAAGAGAAAGCCGGTATGAGTGTTTTTTACTCATATTGGGTTAATCTAATTTTATAGTCGTAATGTATGGGAAAGCTAGATTAAATAAAGGTGATGTTATTTGATCAAGGAAAGGTGTATCGACTATCCCGTAATGGGAGTAGGTTAAAGGTGAAAGTCCTTTTTCCGAAGCGCCACCCATCCAGACCGGATGAAGAGATAGTCAGTCCCCTTAGAAATAAGGCGGAGGGTAATGCAGAGCCCATTTGTTACATTATTTTTAAATTTAAATGAAGATGATGAGTATGCTGAAGAGGTTGCTTTAATTATCGAGGAAATCTTGAAACAACGTATTCAAGGAATTAAGAATGAAAAAGGTATTTATACGACGCCAACGTTCCCTAAATTAGTTTATGTGTTACATGAGCATAACTGTTTAGAGGGTGGTAAGTATGATTATATTACGGAGTTAGCGGTTGAATGTAGTTCTAAACGTTTATATCCGGATTATATTTCTGCTAAAGAAATGCGTAAGATTTATGAAGGAAATGTATTTAGCCCAATGGGTCAATTCTCGGCTCATGTAAAACCTTGTGAACTGTTATGTGCGTAACAGGTGTGCATTCTACAATTTTATTTGGAACAGTAGGAAATGACTGTTTGAGAGTGTGCTAACTGGGAAGCCTAAGTGCTATGGCATATGGTAATCCAGTGCTAAGCTATATAATCTCCATCAAAATGGAGTGATAAAAATCATAATATATAAAATAACTTGTACTTCAAATCAAAAAATTTATATTGGCCAAACAAGTGAAACTCTTGAAAAGAGATTTAGTCGTCATATTGGATATCAAAAGGATGAGCATGATACAAAATTTTATAGGGCAATAAAGAAATATGGGCCAGATAAATTTTGTATTGAGCAAATTGATGTTGCTGTAACTCAAGAAGAACTTGATGAAAAGGAACTGTATTGGATTAATTATTTTGATGCTGTAAATAAGGGATACAATACAAAATCAAGTAAAGGGAAATGCGGCGGCGATACATTATCTAGTCATCCTAATAAAACTGCCATTTCAGAGAAGATTAGACTGAGTAAAATCGGAGATAAAAATCCGATGAGAAGGAACGGCGGTTTAAGAGGTTCAAGAAATGGAATGTTTGGAAAAAGAGGTAAAGAAACTCCATCTGCTAGAAAATGTGTTGCAATATCTAAGCTCACAAACGAGGTGTCAATATTTGATACTTTATTGGAGCTAAAAAATCATTTTAATGTGACAACACTAGGGATGGTAAGTAACCGATGTAGAGGAAGAACAAAATCAGATTATAGGGGTTATTATTTTAAATATTATGAAGATTATATAGAAAGTCAATCGACTATCGAAAGCATAGCTCAACGTGATTGAGTGAAGAAGCGAGTAGAGTACAGTAGGGGATGCACCTACTGGAAGTGCAGGGCGCGTAGACGGATGTGGGAGTCCTGAGCGAAGATATAGTCAGAGCGAGTAACCAGTATAGAAATATACCCTCGTTTGTGTAGAAGTTTCTTATCACCATGGAAAGATGAAAATGGTGAGTATAAATTTGAAGGACGTTTCAACCAAGGGGTTGTCAGCTTAAATTTACCGCAAATCGGAATTGTAGCGGCAGGAGATGAAGAGAAGTTCTGGGATTTACTAGATAATCGTTTAGACTTATGTTTTGAAGCACTTATGTGCCGTCACAATGCCTTAAAAGGAACGTTAGCAGATGAATCTCCAATTCATTGGCAATATGGAGCCATTGCTCGTTTACCACAAGGTGAGACGATTGATAAGTTATTAATGGATGGATATTCAACCATTTCACTCGGATATATCGGGTTATATGAAGTGACGAAGTTAATGACAGGTGTTTCTCACGTTGATCCTAAAGGTGAGGCGTTTGCACTTAAGGTAATGAAACGATTAGAAGAGACAACGAAGAAGTGGAAGGCTGAAACAGGTCTTGGATTTGGATTATACGGTTCTCCGGCTGAATCATTGTGCTATCGTTTTGCAAAAATTGATTTACAGAAATTTGGTCAAATCGAGGATATTACTGATAAAGGATATTATACAAATTCTTATCATGTCGATGTTCGTGAGGAAATCGATGCGTTCAGTAAGTTACAATTTGAATCTCAATTCCAACCGATTTCAACAGGTGGATGCATTTCATACATTGAGATTCCAAATATGCAACACAATTTAGAAGCATTAAAGCAATTAGTGAATTATATTTATCATAATATTCAATACGCTGAATTTAACACGAAGTCTGACTGCTGTCATGTTTGTCACTTTGAAGGTGAAATTACGTTAAATGATGACTTATCATGGGAATGTCCGAATTGCCATAATAAGGATCAAGCGAAGATGAATGTTATTCG
>NZ_JAGAVR010000074.1:0-4754 GCF_017941855.1 Turicibacter sp.
AGAACGGTAATTCCCTGTGACTAAGTCATTATAATCATTCGACTCAACTACCACATGAATTTTAAAGCCACCGATCTGTGCTTTTGCAAATTCATTTAAGAAACGTGTGCGATCCGTTGAAGAAAAGTTCACACATAATTCGTCTAAGTTTGCTTTACGTTCTACCACAAATGGCATATAAATATCCCTCATTATGCCCAATTCTTGATTAGCTGGCACCTTTACCCCATAGTCACCTACTGGAAGTTTCGTTTTTTCAGTTTTAATTAAGCAGCTCGCACAATACTCATTGAATAATCTTAGTTGAAAAGTATCTTTCTCACGTGTATCAATTAAAATAATAGCTGAATTCACTAAATCAGCAATTTCTCGGTCTGTAAACTTATAATTTTTAAACATTTAAATTCTCCTAATAGTAAAGTTTTTTTCATACTCTTATCCCTTCTTATTTTTTAATTCTAATAACTTATGTGGTGTAGGTAGTGTAAGTAAGTGTAAGTAAGTGTAAGTAACGTGTAAGTACGATAAACGTTGGTATTACCATGTTTTCGCCCATAGTGTAGGTATGTAGGTAAAAAACAAAACTTTCTAAAAAAAATAGCCAAAACCCCCTTAAATATAGTGTTTTTTAAAAAAATATTTTTTTGCTTATTTTTACTTACATTACTTACACAAATGCTTATATTCGTTGGTATTACCATAAATAGAGGTGTGTAAGTAACTGTTTTTTTACTTACACTTTACTTGCACTTAGTTACACTTTACTTGCACTTAGTTACACTTACCTACACTTTTACCTACACTTTTACTTACGCTTTACTTACACGCATTATAATAGCGGTATATCGTTACGATAAGGCGGTGTTAAATAAACAGTCCCTGAATTATTTCTGTTGTATTTAGCGCCAAAACTTTCAATAGCTGCTCTAAAACCTTTTGAAGCTTTTATATTAAGTGTTGCTCTAATTTCAGCTGCTTTCTTATAAGTCCACTCACTTTCCGGAACTGACCAATCAAATCCATTTTCAATATTAATTTCAGTCGGTGTTGTTTCACGATAAGATGAATTGCTTTCGTGTAATGTTTCTAATTCTAACTGATCTAGGTAGTGTGGCATCTCTCCGCTTTTCCAAAGATGCATAACCTCACCCCAAAACTGTTTGATCTCATCTTTCTCTAAAACTCCACGTTTAATATCAGTGACTGGAATAACCCAATAACGTCTATCTCCAGTTTCATCCTTTAGGAACTCGTCCTTATTTACTGTTCCAAAGAACGCTGTACGTCTTGGAAATGATGTCGTTGAACGGTCGTAAGGTCTACGCTGAACATCTAACTGACGGTTAAAAAATGCTTTTAACCCTGCCTGGTCTTTTTTTAACGTTCCATCTAACTCTCCTAACTCTACGATCCAGTTGCTGATTGACTCATAAACGCTATCTTTGTCTGAAACGACTAAACGCATACCTTCTTTGAAGTATGGCTTTAATTCTGCTGGAATAAGTGATTTTATCCACGTTGTTTTCCCTTTACCTTGCGCCCCTTGAAGAATTAAAACTCCTTCAGTGTTACTTTCACCAGTGTTAAAGGGGATCATAACTGCGTTCACTAACCATTTCCTTACTAACTTATCCTTAAAAAAACGACTAAAATAAACGTCTGTAACTAAGCTATCACAAACCCTTTGAATACGTCCTACTTCTTTATCCCACTCGTTATAGGCTTCTGTAAGGTATTCAGTAACTGGATTGTACTCATTAGCAACGGAAATACGATTCACTAATCGTCCAATACTATCCAATGGCATAGCAAACTCATTTTTCATACATAATGAGTGAATATCGCACACACACGAATCAAAATCTTTTGTTTCTAGTCCTTGTATCTCAACTTGTTTAGAAATACTATTCAGAACCACTTTTATTCCATGATGCTCGATTAATAATTTTAAATTTTCCCACTCTCTCAACGGCTTTCCTTTTGAATCAACATTTTTGAAAGCAAAAATTCCTTCTTTTTTCATTGCTTCTCCGATGTTATTAATTAAAGCTATTTCTTCATTTGATAAAACACGTAAATTTGTGCTCACATTAGTTACCTCCTTGCTGCAATAACGCTAATAATTTTTGTTTATCGATATAGTCCATTGGAACTCCTAATTTAAAACGACTTAATAACGATCTAATAGCATCAAAATAATTTTTGTTCTCATAAATCTTGCAAAGACTGATAACATCCCCAGCACAACAATTTTTAGTGAAACAAAAAGCACTATTTGAGTGTTTATAAATAACAAATCCACTTTCGTTATCTCCACCATGAAACGGACAAGCACACGTATAATAACTTCCTAAATCTTTCAATTCTGCACCAGCCAACTCAACATAATCACAAATAGATACATTTTCTATTACATATTCCGCTAACTCATGAGTTTTTTCTTTTAGGAATGATACGTGTTGATAAATATCTTCATATTCACCAGCCATACATTCAGAATAATTAATATCTTTTTTACGTTTATATCCGCCCCCACAATCAAATGGCGCAACTTCATTTAATCGTTCAAAAAAATCATTTCCTAATAACTTTGCGTTTGGATTTAATCTTACTGAGTTAGCCTTGTTTGTCGCAAACCATAAACGGTTAGGGTTGCTTGTTGAATTATCGATTAAATTTGGGAATAAAAGTTTCAACTGGCAATACATTTTTTTAAACGTTTGATAATCTTTTATCGGCTTTTCAAAAAAATAAAGTAAGCGGAACTTGCGATGTTCATTGGTACTACTAAACGTGTCATAAAAAATAGTCGGCTCAACTCCAAGCTTTGCCTTTACTTCTTCAATCATTTCAGATGGAGTAACTTGATATTCTTTGTTATCAATATCTAATCCGAAAAAGCAAAAATTGTGAGTGTTATCCGCCTTTAAAGTGTTAGCTGCTGGATCTATTACACATCCACTGATAAAAGTGTGGCCTGTCGCAATTAATCCGCAAAAATCAGAAACAGTCATTGTCTTTGGCGGTGACGTTCGAATACGCTTCGTCACGTCACTCACTTCATATTTGTTGGGCTTATGTTTAAAGCCTTCGTTATCACAACTAATCGTGATAAATAATTGACTTAAATTCATAAAAATCCCCCCTTAAAGTAAAAATTCACTAATCATCTGTCTTAGTTTTGCTTCTGCATTGTCTAGTTTTCTATACATAAAGCACTTGTCAACGTAATGAACGATGTGAGGTAATCCAGCATTAAGTCCATCATGTCTACGCACTAAGTGATATAGTTGCCCTTGATAACTAACCGTCACAATGTCAAAAATCCTTACCTTAGTAATCTCAGATGTTGGATCATCAAATTGTTCAAACGAAGTGTAAACTCCAGTTTCTTCAATTAAGTCTGTTAAAAGTTGTCCCAGTGGGATATTAGTTAAATCAATTTCGTTGCTTTCGAGAAATAAACCCATCATTACTGCTCCTTTGCTGCTTTCTTACGTTTACGATATTCGCGCATATACTCACGCTTACGCTCACGATAACGTCTCTTTTGTTCTTCAGTACGATTATGGTAACGTTGGCGCTCGTGTTCATTTACCATCAGTCGCATTAACTCATTTCGCTCTGCTTTTGTTAACTTCTCTAAATCAAACACAAAAATCCCCCTTTCTTCCTAAAATTGGTAATTGACATTTTTTTACATAGATGATAAAATAATCAAGTCGATTTATTTAAAAAACCTATATTTTTGTATACTTAAAAGGGCACTACCTCCAAAAAATGGTAGTACTAAAGAACATATGTTCGCTTTTACGTGTAAAAAAGGTATTAAAGGTCTTTTAAATAATGTTGCTATTTATAGCGTAATTGATATCTTTTGTTTGAGAGCTCAAGTGAACTTGCCAGGTAGACTTAAGCTCTTTTTAATTTGTCTTAAAATAACAACAAAGGTAATTATAACACAGTAATATTGTGGGATTCAAGTCAAAACATTGGTAAATTCGACTAATTATGAATATTAGATCAACTGCTACTCTATAATAGTAAGTTGGTCTTTTTTTTATTCAAAAATGGTCAAATGGTTGAAAGTAATAAATTTGTTGTTGGATGAATTCGGTGTTGGATATCGTGCCGAAAGAGCAAAAAGATCAATTAGCAGTCGTGAAGTTGCGACGATGATGGAAATGACATCGAAAGACGGACACGCAAACTTGATGAGAAAAATAGAAAAAATCGATAATCTAAATGAAATTTTAATCGGCGCAAATTTGTGCTCATTAGATTATTGGTTCGAATCAACTTATATCGACGGTAAAGGTGAAACAGTCTTTAGGGTTATCTCTATACGCCTAAATTCAATCAAAAATAGGTTATATTGAATATAAAATTCCAATAACTGTTAAACAATTACAACTTTAAATACAGGATTTAGTCTATTGATAGAAAATGACTAATAGTTGTAATTAAAAATAGGTGTTTTTACCCACTTTCTCCGATGGATAATGAAAAGTTTTACTCAAATCTGAGGGTGATAGTTTCGCAGTCAGCTTATAACATTACTAAAGGGATTTTTACCTCGAGTTGCTAATAGCCTTACTGGAACCAACGAACTCTTACGCTCGTTAGAATGCCATCCAATCATAGTAATAGTTAGGATCTACGGTTGTTGGAATAGTTTCTTTGCGGTTCTTGGCCATTTCTTCGAATAAAGTTAATTGCTTTTGTTCATAAGCTTCTTTTTTAGCTTGTTTACG
>NZ_JAGAVR010000075.1:0-44593 GCF_017941855.1 Turicibacter sp.
AAGATTAACAAAAGAATCTCCAAAAGGTCTAGTGACGATGGCAAGGAGGGCACACCTGTTCCCATACCGAACACAGAAGTTAAGCTCCTTAGCGCCGAGGGTAGTACGCAAGTGCGAGAGTAGGACGTTGCTGGGCCAAAAATTTATTAACATCCTTATTAGGGTGTTTTTTTTATGTTTTTAAATATAATTTTATTCTAATGATCAAAGTTTTCCTTTAAATGAAATGAAATTTACAAATAAAGTTTACTTGGGGTATACTAGTATTGAACTTATTAAATAAGAGTACATACCAATGGAGGTTAGTTATGGATGTAGCAGTTATAGGTGTCAATCATCACTTGGCTCCAATACAGATTAGGGAAAAAGTTTCATTTACAGATTCTCAAAAAATAGAAGCTATAAATGTTTTGTTGGATCAGGATATCAATGAAATTGTTATTTTATCTACATGCAATAGAAGTGAAATTTACATTCATGCTAATACAATTGACGAAAAGATTAATGTTATTAAAAATTTTTATGAAGAATTCTTTCATGATGATGAGATAAAAAATTTCCTATTTTCAAAAACGGGAGAACGGGCAATGGGTCATTTATTTGAGGTGGCATCTGGTCTAGATTCTATTGTTTTAGGTGAAGATCAAATTTTAGGACAAGTAAAAAAAGCCCATGAATTTTCTATGCAACTTGGGGCAAGTAAAAAGTATTTTAATAAACTCTTTAGAGAAGCAATTATGACCGCTAAAGAAATTAAGAATACGACTAAAATCTCTGAGCAACCTTTATCAATTAGTTATATAGCTATAAAACTTTTAAAAGAAAAAATAGGTTCGTTAAAAGGAAAGAATGCTTTAGTTATTGGGTATGGAAAGATGAGTAAATTAGCGATTACTTATCTGAATGATGAGCAGGTTAATGAGATTTATGTGGCAAATAGAAGTCACGGCAAAGTTCAGGATATTGGCGATAGGTTTACTAATGTCATGCCTATTCTATATGAAAATCGGTACGATGTATTGAATGATGTTGATTTAGTTATAACAGCTACTGCCTCTCCTCATGTTATTTTAAAGCTAGAGCATATGCCAACGATTGATCATAAGATTTGCATGATGGATATTGCGCTTCCTCGCGATATTGATCCAGCTATTAAAAAAATGAATAATATTGAACTTTATGATATTGACGACTTAAAGAAAATACACGAAGAGAATGATAATAAGCGAAATGAGTTAGCACTAATTGGACGTCAAATTATTAATCGTAAAATAGAAGAGTTTCTACAGTGGCTAGAGTTAGCTAACATTGACCCAACCATTCAATCATTAAATGAAAAATGTTTGGAAATTAAATCGGATAGTTTAGATTACTTATTTAAAAAAATAAATCTGGATGCAAAAGAGAGAAAATTGATTGATAGGATGATGGAATCGGCCTTAAAACGATTAATAAGAGAGCCTATTATTAATCTAAAACAAATTGATAATAAACATAAACGTGATGAGTATATTAAGTTAATTGAGGAATTATTTGATATCTAGTATTAGGAGGCAACAGGATGATAAATATAAAATCACAGAAAATTTTTGAAGAAGCAATTGAATATATACCTGGCGGAGTTAATAGTCCCGTAAGAGCATTTAAATCAGTAGGGTTGAGTCCAATTTTTATTGATCATGCCCATGGTAGCAAGATATATGATGTAGATGGTAATGAATATATTGATTACATTTGTTCTTGGGGACCTCTTATGTTAGGCCATTCTCCGCAAGAATTAACTGATGGAATCGAAGACGTGATTAAAAAGGGGACAAGTTTTGGGGTACCAACACAAATCGAAGTTGAGATGGCCAAGATTATTGTAGATGCCTATCCAGCTATTGATCAGGTACGAATGGTTAATTCAGGAACTGAAGCGACAATGAGTGCGTTACGAGTTGCAAGAGGATATACCAATAGAAATAAGATCTTAAAGTTTGAGGGATGCTATCATGGTCATTCAGATGCACTATTAGTTCAATCTGGTTCTGGAACCATTACTTATGGGGTGCCAACAAGTCCTGGAGTGCCTGAAGATGTGGTTAAACACACTTTAGTCTGCAAATATAATGATTTAGCAGCTGTTAGACGTATTTTTGAGGAACAAGGAAATGAGATAGCCGCTGTGATTGTAGAAACTATTTCTGGTAATATGGGACTAGTTAAAGGAAAACAAGAATTCATTGAATTATTACGCGAGGTATGTACTGAATATGGAGCTGTTTTAATTTTTGATGAGGTTATTACTGGATTTAGAATTGATTATCATAGTTCTCCTGCTTATTTTAACGTTGAACCTGATATGGTTTGCTTTGGAAAAATTATTGGAGCAGGACTTCCTGTTGGTGCATACGGCGGAAAAAAAGAGATTATGAGTGTTGTATCTCCTGTCGGGCCAGTTTATCAAGCTGGAACTTTATCCGGTAACCCATTAGCTATGTATATGGGGAAAAAGAATTTAGAAATTTTAAGGGATAACCCGCAAATCTATACTGAATTAGATCGAAAAGCTCTAAAACTTGAAGAGGGAATTAAAGCTAATTTAGAGAAGCTAGGATTAGATTATACGGTAACACGTGCGGGTTCATTAGTTTGTTTATTCTTTGCTAAAGGACCTATTGAAAATTATGATGATGCTAAGCGATGCGATATCGATAGATTTAATAAGTATTTTAAAGCGTTATTAAGTCAAGGAATTTTAATTGGTCCTAGTCAATATGAAGCGATGTTCTTATCCAATGCTCATACGGATGAAGATATTGAAAAAACAATTGAAGCAAATTACGAAGCATTAAAATTGGCTCATCAAGAATGATTTATTATGTGATAAAAACCTAGTCCATTTGGCTAGGTTAATTTTTTAAAGGTTTCAAGGAGATAAATGATGAAAAAAGCTGTATTAGTTGTAAGTTATGGAACAAGCCATAAAGAAACACGAGAAAAAACAATAGAGGCTTGTGAGAAAAAAATACATAAATCTTTTAAAGATTATGATTTTTATAGGGCATATACATCTGATAAGATTATCAGTAAGATAAAAGAACGAGAAGGAGTAGAGATTCATAACCCAACTAAGGCTTTATCACAAATATTAGAAAAAGGATATGATGAAGTATTAGTGCAATCTTTGCATATTATTTGCGGAGATGAGTTTAATCAATTAAAAGAAGAGGTAGAAGCCTATCAACATAAATTCAAAAAAATTGTATTAGGGAGGCCTTTATTGTCAGTTGGTCATGATTACGAGGAGGTAGCAAAGGCTTTAGAAGATGAGTTGTTTGCCATGAATAAAGATGAGGCCGTTGTATTTATGGGACATGGGATGTCTCATAAATGTAATCAAGAGTATTTAGGAGTTGAGTCTGCTTTAAGATCGCATGGTATCAATGCTTATGTAGGAACGATTGAAGGGACGCCTAGATTAGAAGAGGTGATACCGCGATTAAAGGCTGGTCAAGTAAAGACGGTTAATTTAATGCCTATGATGTTAGTAGTAGGGTACCATGCTAAAAAAGAGATGATAGGCAATAGTCAAGATTCATGGAAAAATGTATTGGAGTCCGAAGGATTTGTTGTGAATGTTCAACTGAAAGGTCTAGGAGAGAATATTGGGATCCAAGATAAGTTTTTAAAACATGCGCAAGAGTGCTTAAAGGAGGTTTAGTATGCGAGTAGTGGTCGGTACAAGAGGAAGTAAATTAGCGCTGACGCAAACGCAATGGGTGATTGATCAGTTAAGAAAATATCATCCTGAGGTGGAATTTGAAGTTAAAATCATCAAGACAAAAGGTGATTTGATTCAACATGTTTCGTTGGATAAAATAGGAGATAAAGGGTTATTTGTAAGAGAAATAGAGCAACAATTATTAGATAAAGAAATTGATATAGCTGTTCATAGTATGAAAGATATGCCGTCAAAATTGCCCAAAGGGTTAAAGTTTGCAGCGGTTCCTAAACGCGAAGATCCACGAGATGTGCTAATCTTAAAAGATGGATATAAAACGTTAGAGGATTTGCCTAAAGGGGCTAAAATAGGAACGGGAAGTAAAAGAAGAAAGTATCAATTATTAAAATATCGACCAGATTTAGATATTTTATCGATTAGGGGAAATATTGATACGAGAATTAGAAAAATAGAGGATGAGAATTTAGATGGAATCGTACTTGCGGCTGCAGGGATATTAAGAGCGGGAATGAGTGAAATGATTAGTAGTTATATTCCAGTTGATATTATGGTGCCGGCTCCAGCTCAAGGAGCATTAGCGATTCAGATTAGGGAAGCAGATTTAGAGATTGAAGCGTTAATAGAGAGTATTAAAGATGTTGAAACTGAAATTAGGGTAGCAGCAGAAAGAGCCTTTTTAGCAGGTGTGAATGGTGGCTGTCATATTCCAATGGGAGCGTATTGTGAATTAGAGGGTGAAAAGCTTAAGTTAACAGGCCTTTATGGAAGTGAGAATGGAAATTGTCTGGTGAGGAAGTGTTTAGAAGGTGGAATTGAGTCACCGATTGAGTTAGGATTAGAGGTTGCACAGTTTGTTTTAAAGGAGTATGACAATTATGAAAGGTAAGGTTTATCTTGTAGGAGCAGGGCCAGGTGATTATAAGTTATTAACGTTAAAGGGACTAGAGTGTATTCAGCAGGCAGATGTTATTGTTTATGATCGATTAGCGAATGTTCATTATTTAAAGGAAGCTAAACCCGATTGTGAGATTATTTATGTTGGCAAGGCATCTAGTGATCATACGCTACCTCAAGATGATATTAATCGTGTGATTGTTGAGAAAGCGAAGGAAGGTAAGATCGTGACACGATTAAAGGGTGGGGATCCTTATGTTTTTGGTCGTGGAGGTGAAGAGGGAGAAGCGTTAAAGTCTGAGGGAATTGAGTTTGAGGTAGTACCAGGTATTACGTCTGCTATTGGAGGACTTTGTTATGCAGGGATTCCAATTACTCATCGTGATCATGCATCGTCATTTCATGTGGTGACGGGGCATTTAAGAGCAGATGATAAGGAAAATCCTGAGATTAATTGGAATGCTTTGGCGAATATAGGCGGAACGTTAGTCTTTTTAATGGGGGTGGCTAATTTGAAAAAAATTAGCGACTGTTTAATGAGAGAAGGTAAAGATGGTAAAACACCGGTAGCGTTAATTAGTTGGGCAACACGTTTTAATCAGCGAGTGATTACTTCAACGCTTGATGAGGTTTACGATACGGCGATTAAGGAGAAGGTGAAGCCACCAACGTTGATTGTGGTGGGATCGGTTGTTGGATTGCGTGAGTCATTGAATTTCTTTGAGAATAAGCCGTTGTTTGGAAAAAATGTGATGGTGACACGTAGCCGAACTCAAAGTAGTTCGTTGGTTGAGAAGGTGATGGATTTAGGTGGAAATCCGATTGAGGTGCCAACGATTAGGATTGAGAAGATTAAGGATAATGTTGAATTAGAGCAAGCGATTAAGGAGATACAAGATTATACGTATTTAATTTTGAGTAGTCAGAATGCGGTGGATATTTTCTTTGATCAGTTAGATGAATTAGGATTTGATGCAAGGGCATTGGCTCATTTGAAGGTGTGTGCGATAGGAAGTGCAACGGCCAAGGCGGTGAAAGACCGCGGGATTAAGGCTGACTTGATTCCATCTAAATTTGTTTCAGAGGCTCTTTGTGAGGAGTTAAGAGACGTATTAAAACCTGGGGATCGAGTGTTAATTCCAAGAGCTAAGAATGCACGAGATGTTTTGGTTGAGACGTTAGGTCAAATTTGTTCCGTTCATGAGGTTCATACGTATGAAAGTGTGATGGATACAAGTATGAAAGAGGATGTCACTGAGCTATTAACCAATCATCAGGTTGACTATGTGACGTTCGCTAGTTCGGCAACGGTTAAGAATTTTGTTAAGATGTTAGGGACTGATTATTTAGAAAAATTGAATCAGACAAAGGTCATATCAATAGGACCTGTGACCTCTAAAACATTGCAAGATTTAAAAATCGAAGTATACAAGGAAGCAAAGGAAGCAAGTATTGATGCGCTTGTTGAAGCGATGATTGGAGGCCATTAGAATGTTAAGAAGACCACGTCGATTAAGAACGAGTCAAGCAATTCGAAATTTAGTAAGAGAAACGAAGTTAAATGTTGAGGATTTAATTTATCCGTTATTTATTGTCGAAGGCGAAGGAATTAAACGTGAGATTTCATCGTTACCAGATGTTTATCATTTTTCAGTAGATCAATTAGAGGCCGAAATTATAGAGTTAGGCGAACTTGGAATTGAGCATGTGATTTTATTTGGAATTCCTCATGATGAGGATAAAGATGCATGTGGAAGTGAAGGATTTAATGAAAATGGAGTAATTCAACGTGCCATTCGAAAAATTAAAGAAGTGAATCCTGCTATGAATGTCATTACAGATGTTTGTATGTGCGAGTATACAAGTCATGGACACTGTGGAATTTTAAATGAGGAAGGGTATGTTAAGAATGATGTGACCCTTGAGTATTTAACGAAGATTGCCGTGAGTCATGCGTTGGCAGGAGCAGATATGATTGCACCATCTGATATGATGGATGGACGTATTAAAGCGATTCGTGAAGGATTAGATGCAGCAGGGTTTGAGAGTATTGCGATTATGTCATACAGTGTTAAATATGCGTCAACGTTTTATGGACCGTTTCGTGAGGCGGCTAACTCTGCGCCGGCTTTTGGAGATCGAAAAACGTATCAAATGGATCCGGCTAATTCAAATGAAGCCTTAATCGAAGCAGAACTAGATGTATTAGAAGGGGCTGATATTTTAATGGTGAAGCCAGCCCTTTCTTATTTAGATGTCATTCGCCGTGTGAAGGATGAGTTTGATCTTCCATTAGCAGCCTATAATGTGAGTGGGGAGTATGCCATGTTAAAATCGGCAGTTAAAAATGGGATTTTAGCAGAGGGAGCCATTTATGAATCGGTGATGTCGATTAAACGTGCGGGAGCAGATATTATTATTACGTATTTCGCGAAAGATTTGGCAAAGATGTTAAAAAAATAAACATAAAAAGACTGATGACGCTTGCGATAGTCATCAGTTTTTTTGTGTTATAATGAGGCTATATGAAGAAATGAAGGTGATTTTTTTTGCTTTATCCGGTCAATTTAGAGTTGGATCAGTTTGAAATTGTGATTGTTGGAGGCGGTGAAGTAGCTTATCGAAAATGTAAGAACTTTCTTGAGTTTAATAAATCGGTTAAAGTCATAGCACCTCATTTTTTAGATAGTTTTTATGAGTTAGAGAATGTGGTGTTAGTGCAGGATAAGTATGATGAAAGATATATTGAAAGTAGTCAAATAGTGGTGGCAGCAACAGATAATCGGTTAGTTAATGAGGAGATTGCAAAGTATTGCTATCAACATAAAAAACTTGTGAATGTGGTAGATAATCGGATGCTTTCAAATTATATCGTTCCATCTTATGTAAAAAGAGGTGATTTACTGTTAAGTGTTTCAACGGGGGGAAAGAGCCCCGCTTTAGCGAAGAAGATTAGCCGTGAGTTAGCGGTGGAGTATGATGATTCTTATGAGGAATATGTCAATCTTTTAGGGAGTTTACGAGAAGCTATTATGAAGAGGTATGAGGATGTTGGTGTGAGGCGAAAGCTAATTAAAGAGTTGATTTCATTAGATTATGAGGCATTAAAAGAAGAAAGTAGAAAGTATTTATAAGATTAAATTTTATCAAAATTAGAGTAGTGTGTGAGCATTGTTTTGCTATATTCAGGTGCTAGAGATGAAGCTGCAGTTTAAAAATAAGTTTAAATTTTTTTAAAATTGTTCTTGATTTTTGAAATGAATTACCTTAAAATGTATTTAACAATTTGATTTGAATAAATCCTTTGACGAAGAAAGTAGCCATAAGTTAATTGCAAAGCGAGCTAGAGTAGGTGTGAGTCTAGCCAATGCTTATGTGTGAAACGCCCTTCTATGGAGATTATCACAAATATACCTCGTATAGAGTATGATAATCGGGTACTCCCCTTAATGAGCAGAGCGGATGCAAGTTTTTGTATCAATTAGAGTGGTAACGCGGTCAGTAGGTCGTCTCTTATGTTTATAAGAGATGACCTTTTTTTATAAACATAGCCACTATTAATTGATAAGATAAACTTGGATCAATAAGAGTGGTACCGCGGTTGAAAGATCGCCTCTTGATGAAAGAGGCGGTCTTTTTTAATTGTCAAAAAAAATCGATTCAAATCAATTTATACAAGGAGGAGAAAACGATGAAAAAAATGTTAATGATTTTAGGTTTAATGTTAGTGGGCGTGGTAGGATGTTCACAAAATGGTGTGAGTGTTGAAAGTATCGAAAAGAACGGAAGTTTATTAGTCGGGTTATCGGCAGATTATCCACCTTTTGAATCAGTAAAAATGATTGATGGAAAGGAGACGTTAGTTGGATTTGATGTCATGTTAGCAGAAGAAATTGCGAATGAGTTGGGTGTTAAAGTTGAGTTTAAGCAAATGGATTTTAGTGGTTTAGTAGGAGCTTTACAAGCGAGTCAGGTTGATATGGTTATTTCAGGGATGAGTCCTGATGAGGAGCGTCAAAAGCAAGTTGATTTCTCAGATCTTTATTATACAGGGGAAAATGCTGTGTTAATTAGAACTGAAAGTGTTGACTCAATTAAGTCGGAAGATGATTTAAAAGGGATTAAAATTGGGACACAATTAGGAAGTGTACAGTCACCAATTGCTTATGAGTTAACTGAGAATGTTAAAGAGTTAGCAACAACTCAAGCGATTGTATTAGAGTTAAGTAATGGGAATCTTGATGCGGTGATTGTTGGAAAAGAAATTGCGAATCGTTACGCTGAGCAGTTTGAAAATGTAGAAGTGGCTGATTTAAAAGTTTCATCTGAGGAGTATATGGCAGTTGCGATGCCAAAAGGTTCAACAGATTTAGTTGAGAAAGTGAATGAGGTTATCGCGAGTTTAAAAGCGAACGGTAAGTTAGATGAGATGTTAGAAGAGGCGATTACAATTTCAAATCAATAATGATTTTAGGGAGTGCAGGTGAGAAAAATGAGTTTTGAATTTTTAGTTGATTATTATCCGATGTTGTTAAAGGGAACGGGTGTGACGATTGCGTTAGCATTGATTACCGTATTCTTTGGAACGCTTATTGGAATTTTGGTTTCGTTGACAAAGTTTAATGCTAAAGGGATGCTCGGAAAAGTTTTAAGTAAGCTAGCCGATGCCTATGTGGCCTTTTTTAGGGGAACACCATTAATGATTCAATTGTTTATTTTATGGTTTGGGGTGCCACAGTTATTGCATACACGTTATCCATCGTTTGGATGGATTTCAGCTGAGTTTTTAGTTGGAGCCATTGCTTTAGCGATTAATTCAGGGGCTTATGTATCAGAGATTTTTAGAGCTGGAATTCAAGCGGTTGATAAAGGGCAATTTGAAGCGGGGCGTTCACTTGGTTTAAGTGAGAAACAAACGTTAAAGCATGTCATTTTACCACAGGCAGTGAAAAATATTTTACCGGCACTTGGAAATGAATTTGTTGTCATTATTAAGGAATCAGCAATTGTGTCAGTGATCGGACTACGCGATTTAATGTATAATTCAGATATGATTCAAGCGGCAACGTTTAATGCTTTTGGTGTTTATGTGGTCGCGGCGGTGATTTATTTTATTTTAACGGCGTCATGTTCAAAATTATTATCTGTTTTAGAAGGGAGATTACATCAAGATGCTTAAAGTTTGTGGGTTATCAAAATCTTTTCATGGTAAAAAAATCCTCAACTCTATTAATTTAGAGATTAAAGAGGGAGAAATTATTGCGATTATCGGACCTTCTGGATCAGGAAAATCGACGTTATTACGTTGCTTAAATTTATTGGAGGTTCCTGAGGAAGGAGAAGTGTTATTTGAGGGAACAAATTTATTAGATCCAAAGACTGATTTAAATCAAGTTCGTGAACAAATCGGGATGGTCTTTCAAAACTTTCATTTATTCCCGCATATGACGGTTGGAAAAAATATTACATTAGCGTTAAAGTTATTAAAGAAAATGGATGATAAGTCAGCGGATGAGATTGCACTTAATTTGTTAACACGTGTTGGACTTGCCGATAAGTTTGATGCGTATCCATCTAAGTTATCAGGTGGACAAAAGCAACGTGTGGCCATTGCGAGATCACTAGCTTTAAATCCGAAGTTAATGTTATTTGATGAACCTACCTCAGCACTTGATCCTGAGATGGTGAAAGAAGTATTAGATGTCATGAAAGAACTAGGAGAAGGTGGCATGACAATGGCGATTGTCACTCATGAGATGGGATTTGCCAGAAATGTAGCAACACGTGCCATCTTTATTGATGAAGGTCAAATTCTAGAAGATACGAAGCCGGAAGTATTATTTACGTCACCAACTCATCCCCGTACAAAAGAGTTTTTAGCGAAAGTTATGTATTAAGATGAAACCACCCGACTCAATCGGGTGGTTTTTTTCATGCATAAAAAAAGAGTTGAACATTCAACTCTTTTGCATAGAGGAGCTATTTTAGAAATTTAATGAACTGTTAAAAGCTTTGGCCTAGGTTAAGGGATAAAGGGTAACGAGGAAGGCACAGACTCTATTTTTGATGAAAGGGTGAGAAGGTTGTGTAAAAAGGATGAGTGTATAAAATAAGAGGGCGTAAGCGCGGCATAGTAAAAAGATATCTCCTTAAGGAAATGGTTATTTAGGGTTATGACTAAGGTGGAGGAGATATTCTTAGAAGTGATATAATAGCAGTAGTTTAGGAGGTTTAGAGATGGAGACACAACAGCTATTAAAAACGTTAACGTTATATTTTGATGGAAAGTGTGAGATTTTGCATGGTTCATCTGGCATGAATAATCTGACAAGGTTCATTCGCCAGGAGAGTGGAGAATATGTGATGCGGGTGTATCAAAATCATGCGGATGTTTCGAGGATTTTGGTTGAACAGGCAGTGCTTGATCAGCTTCAAGTGTTGCCAGTTCCTCGAATTGTTTTGACGAAGGATGGTCAAACGATGGCTAAGGTGGGGGAGAAATTAGCGGTTGTGTTTGAGTTTAAGAAGGGTCAGAATTTAAAGTTAGAGCGTATTGATCAGTATGTTGCGTATGGAAAAATGGTGGGACAACTGAGTGTGAAGCTACGGGATGTATTTGTAGGTGAGGGAGAGTATTTGCCATATTATGAGCTTGAGAAATCGTATCCTATGGTGAAGGCAACCGGGTTGGTACAGGAGTTGTTAGAAGAAGTGAAGGGATTGATGGCGCAATTTAAGGCGTTACCTCATCAGTTGATTCATGGGGATATTAATTGTTCGAATATGCTAATGGATGATTTGGGGATGCCATGTGCCATTTTGGATTTTGAGTTTGTAACATGGGATTTAAGAGCGATGGAAGTAGCGATTTGTTTATCGGAGTTATTGCAAGAGGATGATTATTTTAATGGATTAAAGGCATTTTGTGAGGGGTATAAGTCAGTGGTTTCATTAACTGAAGCGGAGATTTTAATGATTCCATGGTTGATTAGGCTGAGAAGATTAGATGTGATGCTTCATTTTTTAGAGCGTCATGAGCGTGGGATTGAAACAGAGGCTATTGAGAGCGAGCTTTTTTTACAAAAACAGCTCTTATCCTTACAAAAGCAACATCAGTGGTTAGTTGATCATGGGGGCCTTTTAATGGAATATTTAAGATAGGAGTGCGCATAGTACTCCTATTTTTTTCATATAGTGAAGTGTGAGTTCATTTTAGCCTAACCTTTAGGAATGGCTATCTTTTTTTATCTATATAGGAGTCAATTTTGTCTATATAAAGTTAAATGTTTAGCGATTACAATAAAGGGGAAGGTAAAGTTTGGAAGGAGAGTTGAGATGGAAGAAAAAATTTTAGGGTATGAACAGTCGAATCTAGAAGCGTGGAATGGAATTTATACGGCGAAAGAAATTCATCAGCAGCCTGATGTGTGGTTAAAAGTCTTACACCAAATTTCAACTCATAAAGAGGTCATTCAAAGTTTCTTAGATCAGGTGTTAGAGCATGAGGATTTAGAGATTATTTTAACAGGAGCAGGAACATCAGCTTTTGCTGGTGAGGTCGTAGAGCCCTATTTACATCAGTTAACTAAAAAGTCTGTTCGTGCGATTGCAACAACAGATATTGTGGCAAATCCATTTGGCTATTTGTCGCCTGAAAAACCAACGTTATTAATTTCTTATGCTCGTTCTGGAAATAGTCCTGAGAGTGTAGCAACCGTTCAGTTAGCCAAACAATTAGTGCGCAACTTGTATCAAATTGTCATTACCTGTAATAAAGAGGGAAAATTAGCTCAGTTTGCAAGCGAGGATGAGGGCTCATTATTATTGTTAATGCCTGATGAGACAAATGATATGAGTTTTGCAATGACAAGTAGTTGCACGTCAATGATTTTAACGAATATTGCGATTTTTAATTTGAAGACATTACATAATTTACAAACTGATTTATTTAATGTGAGAGAAAATTTACTTGATTTATTTAATAATACGGACTTATTTAATGAGATTTTAACATATGACTATGATCGTTTAATTTTCTTAGGATCAGGACCACTTAAAGGTATTGCACGTGAGATGGCATTAAAGACACTTGAGTTAACAGCTGGAATTGTCAATGCAAATTACGATACACCACTAGGATTTAGACATGGACCTAAATCAGTCATTAATGATAAAACGTTGATAGTAGTGCTTAAAAATAATCAAACTTATCCAAAATACTACGATGAAGATTTAATCCGCGAGTTGTTATCAGAACGTAAGGAAAATAAAGTGTTGGTGTTATGTAATGATCACGTGGCTGATGATTCTGTTTATTTCGGACGTGCGATTAAAAATAATGTGATTTTAGGAATGCAGTATTTAGCATTTGGACAAATTTTGGCTCTTAAGAAGTCGTTAAGTTTAGGGATTACGCCTGATAATCCTTGTCCGACGGGAGAGGTTAATCGCGTGGTAAAAGGAGTTACGATTTATCAATTTAAGGAGGAAAAAGGATGTTAATAAATACGAAAGAAATGTTAATCGAGGCACAACGCCATGGTTATGCCATTCCAGCCTTTAATATCCATAATTTAGAGACCATCCAAACAGTTGTTGAAACAGCGAATCGTTTGCATTCACCGGTTATTTTAGCGGCAACTCCTGGAACAGTGAAATATGCAGGAGGCGAAAATTTAATCGCGATTACAGAAGCGATGGCGAAGAAAGTCAATGTGCCAATTACGTTTCATTTAGATCATCATGAGAATGTGGAGGATATTAAAGCGTTAATTGAACTTGGGTGTCGTTCAGTTATGATTGATGCCTCAAAGCATCCGTTTGAAGAAAATATTGAGATTGTACGTGATGTTGTTAATTTTGCTAAAAAATATGGAGCCACAGTTGAAGCAGAGCTTGGAAAGCTTGGAGGACGTGAAGATGATTTAGTGGTAGAGGACGCAGATGCGTTCTTAACTGATCCTAAAGAAGCACAGATTTTTGTTCGTGAAACAGGGATTGACTCGTTAGCAGTTGCGATTGGAACGGCTCATGGAATGTATAAAAGCACACCTAAACTAGATTTTAAACGATTAGCACAAATTCGTCAGGTCATTGATATTCCACTTGTGTTACATGGGGCATCAGGTGTTCCAACAGAGATGGTTCAAGAGGCGATTAATTTAGGAATTTGTAAAGTGAATGTCGCAACAGAGCTTAAAAATATTTTCAGTGAAAGTTTAAAGATTTATTTTAATGAGCATCCCGATGCGACGGACCCACGCTATTATTTCTTACCTGCCAAAGAAAAAATGGGTGAGTTAGTGGCGACAAAAATCGCCATGTGTGGTTCAAATTTAGAAGAGGTTACTAAAAATGTAGGTTAAATAGATTAAAAAGAGCATACAATGAGTTGTGCTCTTTTTTTTATGTCATTCTTTTAGTAAAGACTAAGGTAATAAAATGGAAAATTTGTGCAGGTTATGATAAAATAAAGAAAGCGCTACTAAAAGAGGGGAGTCGAATGAAAAAGTTAGAATGGGGAAGGCAATATTATATTGTCAGAGAGAAACTTGAACTTTTGTTTCGAAAGTTTAGTATTTATAAGCGGTTGATAACAGTTATGTTATTAGTCTCAATTGCGCCGATTGTGATGATTGGCAGTATTTCAATCCATATCATTTATGGATCGATTCGTTCTAATTATGTGAATCATATTGAGAGTACGAATGAGATTTTAGCAGATAATTTATCCTTATTTATTCAAGATGTTGAAAGTTTTGGAACGCAACTTTTGTTTTCATCCACGATTCGCCAAGGGCTTCAAAAATCAGAGGGGATGACTCTTAATGAGCAAGTTCAATTTATACGTGAAGTCGAACAAATCATCTCACAAAATTATTCTTTGTTGACGTTAGCGGCGGATATTTCAATTTTGAATGTAAATAAGGATTTTTTATATGCTCAAGGTTATCGATATGTTAATACGGATTTCATGATTAACTGTATCGAAGAACTTGAAGAGAGTGGAAAATCATCTCTGAAGAAAAGTTTTTATAGTCGAGATGGACGATATATCGGTATTATTTTGAAGATAACCAATGGCAATCCGCATACACCGATGGGATATTTATTCATTGCGATTGATGAGATAAGGATGCAAAATATTTTAGAAAAAGGGATGATTAGTGGTGTAGGTGGTTTGATGTTGCTTGATTTAGAGGGGGATGTGGTAACCTCGATTGGGCAACCCACTCATTTTGATTTAGATGAGTTTTTGAAGCAATGCTATTTGAAGGGGGATTATAAGGGAACTAAGATGTTTACTTATAACCTCGTGAGTTACAAGTATGTCAGTTATAATGATTGGTATTTGATTTCAAGTACACCAAATACGTATATTTTAAGTGAAGTTTTAAAAGTGGTAAAGTCACTTTTAATTGGCATTATAGTTTTGATTGTCATCGTAACTTTGATTTCGTTTTTGCTGTGGCAAAGTATTATTAGACCGTTGAATCGATTGATTATGACGATGAAAAGTATAAATACGATCGAACTGACAGACCCTCAACGTGAGGATGGAAATGACGAGATGACGTATTTGTACAAAGAGTTTAATATTATGATTCAATTTATTAAAGATTTGATTTCAGATATGAATGAGACGAATGAAAGTCAAAGGCGACTTGAACTTAAAATGTTACAGGCTCAGATTAACCCACACTTTTTATTTAATACGTTAAATTCAATAAAGTGGATGGCAGAAATGTCGAATGTTAAGACCATTAGCAATACGATTGGGGCTTTAAGTCGATTGTTGCAGGCAACGATTAGTGATACCAATGAATTGATTCCAATTAGTCAAGAACTTCAAAATGTAGAGGATTATATGACGATTCAAAGAAATCGTTATGGAGATACGTTTCATTTTACGGTGGATATTGAAGTAGATTGTTTAGATTATAAAATTACACGTTTTATCTTGCAGCCCATCGTTGAAAATAGTTTATTGCATGGTTTGAATGAGGAAGAGGATTTAAAAATTACGATTAAGGTGCGAGATATGCTCAATTGGATTTATTTATATGTTGAAGATAATGGAGCAGGATTTGATGTAGAAAAGGTGTTAGAGAAGAAGTCGAAGGAGAAGTTAGACGGAAAATTATCTTCAATTGGAATGATTAATGTCATTGAACGAATTAATCTTTGTTATCAATCAGAGGGAGATATTAAGATTTTAAGTCGTTTAAATGAAGGCACGACAGTAGTTATTAAAATACCTAAGCAGTTATAATTGGGGGGGGCTAGTCATGTTAAATATTTTAATTGTTGATGATGAACAAATTGTAAGGATTTATTTACAAAGTGTAATAAATTGGCAAGAAGAAGGATGTAAGGTGGTTGGGGTTTGCAAAAATGGAGCAGAGGCACTTGCATTCTTAAAAAACAATCAGGTTGACGTTGTCTTAACAGACTTAAAAATGCCAAAAATGAACGGCATAGAATTAATGGCAGAAATGAAGGCAAGAAATATGGAAACTAAGGTGATTGTATTGAGCAATCATAGCGATTATGATTTGGTCCGTCAGGCGATGAAATTAGGGGCAATGGATTATTTTATTAAGATTAATTTACGAACAGAGGATTTAATTAACTTAATTAAACAGATTAAAGTTGAATTGAATGAGAAGCAGTTAAAAAAACGTAAATTAGAAGAAGATGAAAAAAATGAGGTTCATCATTTTAAAATAGGGAGAAAAAGTTTTTTAACAACCGTTTTAAAAGGGGACATTTATTATAGTGAGGATGAACTTGATCGGTATGTGAAGATGTATCATTTATTTGAACCGCAACTGAGTTTATATCGCTTAAGAGTGAAAGAAAATGACAAGATTGAAGATGATCAATTTCCGTATATTGATGCCATTATTAGGGAGCAATTTAGGGGATTTGATTTTGATGTGGTCCATATTAATCATGAGAAAGTACTTATTATTTTATATGAGCGAGAAGTGTTAGAAGATCTGATTATAACCGATCGTTGGATTAAGGTTGTGAGAAGTGTTCGTAATTATTTAAATACCGATTTACAAGCTTCAAAACGAGTCGTGATTGATTCGAGAGTTAAGTTGGCTGCTTGTACGAAGCTATTTCAAGATCAAGTAAGACCGGATCAACAGATTTCCCTTATTTCTGATGAGGAGTTGGCCCATTATCGACCTGAGGTCCAATTGGTCCTTGCGTATATTCATGAACATTATGTCGAACGAATTACACTTCAGGAACTAGCAGATTATGCGTGTTTGAATGAGGCCTATTTGAGTCGTATTTTTAAGATTGAAACACATAAAACGCTGAATAATTATTTGAATGAACTAAGAATTTCTAAGGCAAAGCAGTTACTAAAAAAACGTGACATAAAAGTGAAAGAAGTTGCGCAGTTAGTTGGAATTAAGGATCAACTTTATTTTAATCGTGTGTTTAAGAAGTTTTGTGGAGAAAATCCCACCGAGTATCAAGAACGGGTCAAAAAAGTCCATTTCTAAGTCAGTTTAAGTTATTTTAATTTTTGGGGATTAATCTTAGAATAATGATGTAAGCGATTTTAATCTATCTTAAATAAGGGGGATTTAGAAATGAAGAAAAAGCTATTGGGTGCATTATCTGCTAGTTTGATGATGTCATTATTGTTAGTCGGATGTTCAGGATCAAACGATGCAACGACGACAAAACCTGAGGGAGAAACATCAGAGCAAACACCAACACAAGAGGAAACAACATCAACAGATGAGAAGCAAGAAGTTTTAAAAGTCGCAGTATTTGAAGGGGGCTATGGTAAAGCGTTTTGGGAAGAAGTTGCCAAACGTTTTGAAGCCGATTATCCAGATGTAACCGTTGAGTTAACTGCAAGTCCAAAAATCGGAGATGTGATTCGTCCTCAATTAGCGGCTGGAAATGCTCCAGATTTCATTTATTTTGCCTCAACAAATGAATCAGGTGTTGCACAAGCGTTAATTAAAGACAAAAAGTTAGCAGATTTAAGTGACGTATTTTCACAACCAGCACCTGGGGAATCAACACCAATTAAAGATAAAATGTTACCAGGATTCTTAGATAATAAATTAACAGCCCCTTATGGAGATGGAACCGTTTATTTAGCTCCCCTTTATTACAATGTAACAGGCCTTTGGTATAACAGTGCATTATTTGCAGAAAAAGGATGGGAAGCTCCAAATACTTGGGATGAGTTCTTTGCTTTAGGAGATGCTACTGCGTCAGAAGGATTAAGCTTATTTACATACCAAGGGATGTATCCAGGATATAATGAATCCATTGTATGGCCAGCCATTGCGGGAGCAGCAGGCGCAGAAGCAGTTGAGAATATTTTCTCTTATGCTGATGGAGCATGGGAAGATGAAAATGTCGTAAAAGCTCTAGAAATTTTCCAACAAATTGCTGAAGGTGATTATTTATTAAAAGGGACGGTTGCCATGAATCATACCCAAGCACAAACCGAACATTTAAAAGGTAGTGCTCTATTCTTGCCAAATGGTAACTGGTATGAAGATGAAATGAAAGATGCCATTCAAGAAGGTTGGGAATGGGGATTCATGACATCTCCAGTGTTTAATGAAGGAGATACTCGCTATGTTGCGACCGGGATTGAAGAAATGTACATTCCATCTGATGCTGCTAATGTTGAATTAGCAAAAGAGTTCATGCGTTATTTATATAAAGATGAAATTGTTGCATTAAATGCCGAGTTGAATCATGCAGTTGTTCCAATTGAAGGTGCAGTGGAAATGGCTAAAGAATATGTTCCAGCATCTAACTATAGTAGTTTTAAAATTTTTGATGAATCAGATGTGTTGCCAATTATGGTTGGATTTGAAGTGGCGACTAATACTGAAATTAATATGAAAAATGAAGTGTTCCAACCGATTAGTTCAATTATGAATAAAGAGTTAACAGCATCTGATTGGGCTGCTAATCTAGAGGTTGCTTCAGATAAAGTACGCGAAAGCCAAGAATAATTCTAATGAAAAACCATTCTCAATAGTTGAGAGTGGTTTTTTTTAGGAAAGCTTATTTTTTAGTAGAGATTTTTTCTAGCAACGTTCTTTTTTATTTTAAGGTTCATATTTGTCGAATGATATGATTAAAATGATAGTAGGAGGGGGGATGTTGCTTGAAGAGATGGATTGTGTTGTTGTGCTTTTTGGGTTTGATAGGTTGTCAGGAGCAGTTTAATTTGTTGCAAGTTGATGAGGTGGATAAGATTGAGGTGTTGTTGGCAAGTGATGAGGACGTGTCTCGTACAGAGGTGATCACAATCACAGAACCTGATGAGCTTAGAGGAATGATGAGGATTCTTCGCAGTGGAAAGTTAGGGAGACGGATAGCCGATCGAGACATGTATTTGGTGCAGTCTAGTTATTATGTGTTGTATAAAGATGATGAAGTGGTGCAAATGATTTCTTTTAACGGCAATGATTCGCGTCATGTTTGGCGTGGAGTGGAATGTTTTGAGGTGAAGTATAGTGGGATGACGCCTTATGAGTTTGTTGAGTCGTTAGATAATAAGTAAGATAACAGCGAATTATTTTTCGCTGTTTTTTCATCTTAAGAAAAAATTAAGAATTCACCTGACCTTTTTTTAAGATTTATTAGTTATAATGACATCATGATTTTAAGGAAAGGTGGTGTTGAGTATGAGCTCAACTATTTTAAATAGTCTGAAGCGGGGACTTGGTTATCTCTTGATGACCGGATTGATTATTTCGGGTGGAAATTTTGTATATATTCAGTATCCGAAGATGACAGAGCAAGTTAAAAAAATGCAAACGCCATATTTTGAAAGCTATCAATTTATTAGGCGATTGGCAAATAGTAGTTTGTATCTTGCATACGAATTTCAAGAGATATCGGGTGATGAAACAGGAACGAATGAGGGGAATTTTTATGATGAGTTATCATATTGGGAATATACGTTAGACCGCTATCCGGCTGAATTAGATTATTACGCTGTGAATACAGATGGATCACATGAGGAGGCACGTGAAGCTGATCTATTAAAGCAGTTAGTGACGACATCAGACGAGTTGTTATGGAATGAATTACAATCACGTTATCAGTTTGTGACAACCGTAACTTTTGATTCGGAAGGGAATGTATCAATTGGTGACGTTTACGGGGCGGATCGTTTTGATTTTGAACGTTTAATGCAGCAAGAGTTTGACTCATATTATGACCACCAATATGATATTAAAAATATGACGTTTGTCTTTGGAGTTCCACAGGATTTACCGATGAATGGACCGATTTATTACGAGTTAAATGATTTTGGGATGGAGAATTATGTGATGGTTAGCATTCCTTATTTAATCGTGATGGCGCTGGTGACGATTTTAGTTATTTTTGTTTTACCCTTTAGATGGATTAAAGAATCAGGATTAGTTAAGGGATTATTATTTGTACCACTTGAAGTTAGATTTTTATTTGTGATTGCAACTTGCTTTGCCATCATGGGGGCACCATTTTTAATCATTGCGACGCAAACTGGCGCATTAGCTGAGATAGTGCAGTGGAGTGTTAATACCGATTATGTAGCGGGAATTGTTCATTTAATGAATGTGTTCTGTTGGAGTGCTTTTATTGCTGTCATAGCCATTCATGCGCTTTATGTGAAAGAGTTCTTTATCATTGGTCCTTGGAAAATGTTACGCCGCCATACGATGATTGGCCAGCTGTTTGGTTTGTTCAAAAAGACATCAGACGTTGAAACTGTGATTGAGGAACGAGTCGTGTATCAGGAATCTCCTGCGTTTGCTTTGATGAAGGAAAGGGTGTCTTCTTTAAGTCATCGTCTTTCGAACTTACAACATCAGCTTCAAGAAGCGATGTCTTGTGAGACTGATGTGGCATTACTTGAAGAAATGAAGTCAGTTCAGGAAGAACTCCAGTTGCTACTTCATTTAAGTGAAAGTCAAAGTATGAAAACAGAAGTTAATTTTTCGAAGTTAATGGCAGATGTTTTAGCTAAGATGCCAGAATCATTTAATGAGTTTGAATTAAAAACTAAACTGCCGACGTCTTCAGTGACGGTCTTAGCTCATCAAAATCAGTTATCTTCCGTGATGGAACAATTATTTACGACGATTGCCACTGATGCTTTAGCAAATTCTCGTGTTTATTTAGAAGTAGACGAGATGAATGAGTTCGTGCAGATGACGTTACGTTATGTGACGAGTCATGAAGCAAAGATTTCCTCAGAGTTAGTGACATGGATCCAGATGACGCTTGAAAATCAAGAGGGATGTTTTGAAATGGTGGATGATGGTGATTTAGTGAAGTTTATTTTAAGCGTACCAATGAAATAATTTGAGTTGTCTGGTCAGGGCCAGGCAACTTTTTTTATGGAATCATGTCGTCTTTGTGTCAATAGATTGGGGGGAGGTGAATATATATGTAATGTAAGGGGTTTAAAAAAGGGGGGTTAACAATGGATATTTTGTATGCATTAGGATTAATTTTAGGACTGAATGTGTATATTGGATTAGTGATTTATTTGTCCAAGCAAAAACAAGTATTTTGGGGACTTTTGTTACCCTTTTTGATGAGTGGAGTCAGTGTTTGGCGTGTGATAGAATATGTGCGATGTGGTTCATACTATTTAAATAGTGAAGTAGGAGTATCGATGATTTGTTCATTTATTTTAGCGGTATTTGGATGGGTTTTATTTACAGTTGTGAGATATGGTGAATAAAACGAATAAGGGATTTATTGTATAAAAATAGATTAATTTGGAATAATAAGAAGTGGAAGGAGTGGGATTGATGGAATATCAGCAACTCATTATGACACTTGTACAAGTATTAATATGGGGAGGATTAATCGGATTATCAATTTTTGGAGTTTTATATAAAAAAGGACAGGCAACAGATGAGGAAGAAGTTGAGCAATATCCAAAAAAACGACAAGTTTAAGATGAACTTGTCGTTTTTTATTTCATTTTAACGTTAAAATGAAATAAGCGCCCCTGTTAAGCGGGTGATGAGTGATTTATATTTAGTTTGTTTTGCTCCTAAATAAACACGATTTTGATAGTATTTTAAAATAGCTTGAATGAGAATTGCCACTAATTATGCCTATTTAAGGTTGTTATTTCTATCTATTTGTAATCTTTTATTTTCAAAATAGTAAACTATTCCATTTAGTGATGTGGTTTTATTACAGTAAACAGAATAGGGGAGGATAGGGATGCGATATTATGTGAAAGGGTGAGCCTTAACGGAAACAACCTTTTTTATTTTATTAGCTGTGTTTGAGCCGAATCACGGTTATGGAATGATGCAATTTATTGAAGAACGAACAGAGGGACGTTTAGTTTTGGGAGCGTAAACCTTGTACGGGGCGATTAAAACATTAGATAAAAAAGGATGGATTCAAGAAGCTTTAGATGACGGTGAATCCTTACGAAAGAAGGTATACATCATCACTGAACTTGAACGAAAAATTGCAGTGCAAGAATTGAATCGTCTAGAATCACTTTACCACACAGCGAAAAAAATCATGAAGGGTAGAGAGTAGAATAAGTAAAAAAGTATATAAAATCTTGTTGAATCCGTTTGAACCACAAGAAGATTGGTTGAATAAAATGGCAGAAGAAGGATGGAAATTAGTTAAGACGAGTCGTTGGGGTTATAAATTTGAAGCCTGTCAACGAGGAGCTGTCTGTTAGGAGGTAGACTTTGTAGCAGATAAGTCGTTCGCTGAGTTAAAAGAGTATGAAGCATTTTTAGAGGGACTAGGCATGAGGGTTTTCACTAAAAACTTGAATCTTGGCAAGTACTCGATTGGGGAAGTTCGTTTGCGTGAAAAAACATCAGGATGAAAAAGCATTTAAGTTACAGACAGATTATGAAGATTTTATTCTATATGTCAAAACAATTTGTAATGCATACATTGTAGCGGGGGGGTTATTAACGATCACGCTGATGATGAATCTTGGCAATCACTTACTGCTCAACTTCGTGTCAGTTGGATTTATCCTATATTTATTAAAATTGGTTCGGTTGTTTAAGCGTGAACGTAGAGTTTATAAAAAACAATAAAAAATTTAAGAATCGTAAAAGTGACTTCACCATGAAGTCACTTTTTTTAGTGGGGACAAATTTGTCCATATGAACGTCAATATAATAAATTTTAATCGCTTACATTGCTTGTTAAAATAGGGGTGTATTATAAATCAAGATTAAGAAGGGATGGGAGTGTCTTGGAGGCTTTAAAAAAATCAAAAGCAATGAAAGTTGGGGGGACACAAAAAGAAAAAGGGATGAGCCGTAAAGGGAAAGATCGGTTGTTTATTGCGGTTTGTGTTTTACCTGCTGTGTTGTTATTTAGTTTATTTATTTTATATCCGATGGCAAAAGGATTTATGATGTCTTTTTATCGATATAGTGGACTCGGGGGGGAAGCAACGTTTATCGGGCTAAAAAATTTTCAAACGTTATTTGCGGATCCAATCTTTCTCACTGCTATGAAAAACATGGTGTTTGTACTGGTATTCTTCCCATTAATGACAATGGTGCTCGCCATGTTATTTGCAGTAATGTTAACTCAGGGAAGACTTCATCAGTTTGAGCAGAAGTTTTTTAAAATGATTATTTTCTTTCCTAATATTTTATCAATGGTTGTGATTGGGGTGTTATTCCTTTATTTATACGACTATAATTTAGGATTACTTAATGGATTTTTAGATGTGGTGGGATTTGAGGTCTTAAAGCAGACGTGGCTTGGACAAAA
Organism: Turicibacter sp.; assembly: GCF_017941855.1. Classification (NCBI taxonomy): domain Bacteria; kingdom Bacillati; phylum Bacillota; class Erysipelotrichia; order Erysipelotrichales; family Turicibacteraceae; genus Turicibacter; species Turicibacter sp. The sequence continues at coordinate 23,405 of NZ_JAGAVR010000075.1, forward strand.
GAGCACCGTACTGTGGTGCTTAGTTGCGACGATGGTTTGGCAAGCCACGGGTTATTACATGGTGATGTATATTGCAGGGATTAATCAAATTCCAGTCGATTTATATGAAGCGGCTGATATTGATGGTGCTAGCAAACGCGTCCAATTTTTCAAAATCACGCTTCCTTTACTTTGGCAAATCTTACGTGTCACCTTAGTGTTCTTTATTACAGGGGCATTTAACTTAACGTTCACATTTGTGACGGTAATGACAAGTGGTGGACCGAATAATGCCTCACAAGTTCCACTGACTTACATGTATTCACAGGCGTTCTCGAATGCGAATTACGGTTATGCGATGGCGATTGCAGTGGTGGTGTTTATTTTAGCGATTACGTTGTCATTCATGATTCAAAAATTAACAGATAAAGATGCGATTGAATTTTAAGGGGAGGTGTAACGATGAAAAAGTTTTTATCGGGAACAGTACTTCGATTGATTTTATGGTTGGTGTCAATTTTAATTATTATTCCACTCGGATGGACTATTGTTCAATCGTTTAAAACGACACAGGAATTTTTCGGGGATGTTTGGGCGCTTCCAGCGTCACTTCATATTGAAAATTATGCGAATGCTTGGTCAACCGCCAACATGGGGTCGTATTTTTTTAACTCCATTTTGGTGAGTGTCATGGGGGTTTTATTCTCACTTTGCTTAGCCGTACCGGCTGCTTACTGTTTGTCACGCTATCGATTCTTTGCTTCAAAATTCATAATGTTTGTATTTAGCGCTGGTTTATTTATTCAAGCAACGTATGTGTTAGTTCCATTATTCTCATTATTAAAAGATTTAAATTTACTTGATAACTTAGTCGTTTTAGCCCTTATTTATGCGACTTCAAGTTTGCCATTTACGATTTTCTTGTTATCAAGCTTTATTCGAGGTGTGTCAAGAAGTTATGAAGAAGCAGCAGTGATGGATGGAGCCAATCGTTTCCAAATCATGACGAAAGTGATTATGCCACTCATTCAACCAGGAATCGTCACAATTGTTATTTTTAACTTTATGGCTTATTGGAACGAGTTCCCGATGGCATTTACGTTTATTTTAGATGACGCCAAAAAGACGTTACCAATTGGGCTTCAAAATTTAATGGAAGTTCAACGATTCTCAACAGACTGGGGAGCTTTATTTGCGGGGATGGTCATTGTATTAATTCCAATTGTGATTATCTATGCGATTTTAAATGAAAAATTAACTGAAGGTGTTAATGTCGGTGGAATTAAAGGATAAGAAAGGGGAATTTAAATGTCAGGATTTACATTACCAATTGATAACGTAGAATATGAAAGATTAAGAGAGGTGATGACGCGTTGGCATGCCGATGCGATTCGAGATTCAGATGGAACAAAACTAGATGATCGTATTTTAGAACTTGGTTTAAAAGTGTATAAAACGTACTTAACAACACGTAATGACCAACAGTGGGCAAAAGATCACAAAGAAGAATTACAACAACTTTATATGATGAGTGAACCAACGATTGCTTTTCATAAGTATTTAATCATTGATCTGATGAAAGGAATTTTTAAAGAACAATTTAAAGTCAATCCCAAAGATTATCATCGTTATTGGCAAGTCATTGACCGAACAACGGGTAAGGAAGTCGGTCATGAGAAGTGGTTTTATGATGATGAAAAAGAAGTTGTTGTATTAGTTGATGCTATTCTTTATCATGAGTACACGGTTAACTTCTTAATGTATCAAATTTGGGATCCAACTCAAATGTACAATCATTTAACGAATGATTGGGGGGATCGTGAGCATGAAATGCCGTATGATATGAGACATCCTCTGACGAATTCCCATATTAAAGGCTATTTAAATGAGTGGTTAAGCGAGCATCCTGAAGTAGATGTGGTTCGGTTTACAACGTTTTTCTATCATTTTACACTCATTTATAATGAAATGAAAAAAGAAAAGTTTGTGGATTGGTTCGGTTATAGTTCAACACTTAGCCACGAAGCCATTCAAGCATTTGAAAAAGCTAAAGGATATCCCTTAAAAGCTGAATATGTCGTAGATGAAGGATATTTTAATAATCCATTCCGAATTCCAACTAAAGAGTTTTTAGACTTTTTAGATTTTCAATCGGAGTTTGTGTGTCGTGAGGCGAAGGTCCTCGTGGATATGACGCATGATCATAAAAAAGAAGCCATGATGTTTTTAGGTGATAACTGGATTGGAACAGAGCCTTATGGAAAATATTTTGAAGCGATAGGCATTGATTCAGTGGTTGGATCAGTTGGAAATGGAACCACACTTCGTATGATTTCTGATATTCCAGGCGTCAAGTATACAGAAGGACGTTTCTTACCTTATTTCTTCCCTGATGTATTTTGTGAAGAGGGGGATCCTGTTACTGAAGCGAAGGAAAACTGGATTCAAGGACGACGTGCCATTATGCAAAGCTCTCTTGATCGGATTGGATATGGTGGGTATCTGTCACTGGCTTTACAGTTCCCTGAGTTTGTTGACGTGGTGGAGCGAATTTCAAATGAGTTTCATACGTTTCATGAAATGGTGCAAGGTACGAAAGGATATAAGGCTCCCTTTAAAGTGGCGATTTTAAATTGCTTTGGTAAACTTCGTTCTTGGCAAACAAATCAAGTCGCGCATGCGCTTTGGTATAAAGAGATTTATTCGTATGTTGGAGTACTTGAGGCATTGTCGGGGATGATGTTTGACGTGGAGTTTATTAATTTTGAGGATATTAAGCAGAATGGAATTTCTGAGGAGATCGGGATTATGATTAACTCTGGAGATGCGATGACGGCTTGGAGTGGTGGTGAAAATTGGTTAGATGAAACAGTGATTACAACGATTCGTGAGTGGGTTTATAATGGGGGTGGATTTATCGGAATTGGAGAACCAACAGCTATTCAACATCAAGGGAAGTACTTCCAATTGTTCGATGTACTCGGAGTTGATAAAGATATTACGTATGGACTTAGCTATCGTAAGTATCATGAGTTAACAAAGGAACATTTCATTCTTGAGGATATAAAGACGGAGATTGATTTTGGTCGTGGGATGAGGGGCGTATTTAAAAAAGGTGAACATACGACGATTTTAGCGATGGATCAAAATGATATTTTATTATCAGTCAATGAGTATGGACGCGGACGTGGCGTTTACATCGCAGGGTTACCTTATAGCGCTCAAAATGCAAGACTTTTACAACGTGCGATTTATTATGCGGCTCATCAAGAATCAGAACTAATGACTTATTATGTGGATAGCTGTGAAGTGGAGTGTACTTACTTCCCTGAAGTGAAAAAGCTAGCGGTATACAATAATAGCTTTGAGGTTCAAGAGGCACAAATTTATGTGCGTGGAGAAGTGAAGCATCGTGTTACATTAAATGAAATGGATTTAATTTGGTTAGACGTTGAATAGTAAAAAGCGATATCTAAAAGGATATCGCTTTTAAATGAATAGAGTAAAAGGAAAAACCTTTATGGCCATTTTTTAAGGGGGATCAAAAACTTTAGCATCATCAATTACTGTTAAGGGATTAATAAAGCTTTAGAGATCGTACGTCCTAATTAATCTAGTAAAAATGAACCCCTCTAATGAAAAGAGTCTTGTTTTTTAGATAATACCCTAAATACTAGATAGTGTTAATTGATTAGAGTATATGATCTTTTATGAATTTAATTTTTTTGATATTAATTTTAAAAAGTGACTCATTACATCCCAAGATACTTAAGGTAGTCATTAATTGTCATCAGAGGCATATCTAGTTTTAACTTCGTCTCTTTCGTTATAGCTCTTTGTGTTGCCATTTCAAATCCTGCTAGTTCTACAGCAGCCAAGTATTCATCAACGATTGGCTTAATGTGGATATCTTTACTTTTTAACAGTTTGCCACAGTTCCTGTAAATTTCTAAAACAGGATGACAGGGAGAAAAAACAGCTTTCATTGTTTCAAAATTATTGTTTCCAGGGAAACCAGAATTTGAGATGACAACGAATTGTTGTGTTTTTTGTACGGTATCGACAAGGTCAAAATTTTCATTTTGCTGAACGATTAATGGACTTTTCAATGGGATAAGACGGTCGACAAAGTTTTTTAGTACAGCTGTCATATTCCAAGTATAAATTGGAGTTGCAAAGCAGACAACATCAGCAACCTTATATTTTGGAAGTAATGCTTCCATATCATCTTGCAGTATACATTTTCCTGGAGTTTTAAACCAACAGGTAAAGCAACCTTTACAGTGACCGATTTTTTTGTCAATGAGGAATATATTTTCAGTATCTGCACCGCCTCGTTTAGCACCACGTAAAAAAGCTTCTGCTATTACATTCGTGTGACTATTAGCTCCTGCAGGGCTACCATTAAAGATAATAAATTTCATAGGGAAATCATCTCCTTCTCTTAGCTGATGACTTTATTATAAAGACGACAATAGATATGTTCAATCGACGCTCCGTAGAGTTAAAGATAGAAATGGTCATTCCTTCTTATAAAATATCCTCAATTTCGGTCAATGCAATAAATAAAAAAAGGCCTAGGGCCCTTTTTATTCAATTGTTAAAAGATAGCTTTTCCAGTTTTCATAGGTTAAATCAGTTGCTTGGTTAATTAAATATTCTCCTTTTCCTGCATAGCTGTAAATTTGGTAACACATGCGGCTTTCACCTGGCAATAATTTAGTGTTTTCAGAACATGGAAGTACTTTTTCATTGTTGTATTCAACGTGATAGTTTGCTAAATAATCGTTGTTCTCAACCCCCATGATGTAAGGAGTCGTTGAAAGTGGTTTAAGTTCTTGATCATCTTTAAAGACAGTCATTAGAGTTAGAGGATGTTGCCCATATAGCCCAACTTCAAGTGTCTCATTGGTTGTATTTGTTTCGGTAAACCATAGTACTAACCCTTTTTTTGAACTTCCAAGTTCATCATCGACAATTTCAGCTTTGTCAAATGAGACCAATCCAAGGATTTGGTCGTCATTTTGAATGGTGATTTGATCACCGATAGTTAAGTGAGGGAGTGTTTCGTAGTCATGGCGTGATAATCCATTTTCAAGATAGAGTTGTGCTTCATTTACGATATAATCACTACTATCTATCAGTGTATTAACGGATGGTTCTTCTTCCTCTTCAATCGCAATATTTTCTTCGGCTGTTTCAATTTTTGTTGGGGATTCTTCTATGATTTCCGGCTGTGGTTGTGCATCTTCCATGACATTTTGTTTTTGATGACAGGCAGTTAAGAATAGTAAACTTAAGAGTAGTATTTTTTTCATGTTGGTAATCCCTTTCAATTCTATGATATGAAATTATAGCATATTGATAGATGATTAAGGTTAAATTTACAATATTAATAATAAAATTCCATAACTTTGTTATAATTTGGCAAAAAAAATAAGGTCACCGTTAGGGTGGCCTTATTTTACTTCAATCAAAAAGCTTTGATAGTTACTATAAGTGTTATCTAGCGCTTGATTGATGAGATATTCTCCCTTCCCAGCATAGCTATAATGGTTATAGCACAGACGACTTTTTCCTGGCTCTAGCGTATTAGGGGTAGAACAAGCTTCTACCTTTGCTTGTTGTTGAGTGAACTCGACATGCTGTGTTTGAAGATAATCTTCATCTGCAAATTTTAGGTTTAGTTCATCTGCAGGCATCAGTTTAAGTTCATCTTCTCCATAGAAAACACTTGTATTGACAACTGGATCTAACACGCGTCCTGCTAATCCAACGTGAATTTCCTGATCACTAATATTAGTTTCTTTGTAGTAAAAGGCAATGCCTTTACGTCCACTTTTTTGATGGTCATCAATAATTTCATAATGATCAAATTGAACGGTTGCATAATCTGTTTCACCATTATTAAGGGTGATGACATCATTAGAATTTAGATAGGGTAGTGTTTCATAATAGGCACGTCCCACTCCGTTTTCTAAATAAAGTGAAGGGGTATTTTGATTAGGAGATTCAAGGGAGGGTTGGATGGAATGTGTTGAAGGATTGTCCTCATTATTTGATGGTTTTTCTTCATCTGATAAAAGAGGAGAGTCGAATTCTTCTTCTTTGTTTGGAAGAGTCATTTGACTAGGATTTTGTAGGGAAACTGAGGTAGATTGGGGTTCCTCAGTTGGGAATTCAATCTGCGTGAGTTTCAGTGGCATGCCTGGGGTGTTGAGTAAGACAAGTTCGGGTACAGGGGTAGAACAAGCACTGAGTAGGGATAGCTCACAGATTAAAAATAGAATGCCTAGAGGTTTCATAATTGCCCCCTTTCATAACGAATTTAATTATAGCGGTTAAAAGGGCACCTGACAATTGGAAGTATTGAAAGAAAAGATATTTTTTTGAAGAAAACGCCTAAAAAAATAAACGAAGTATGACGAGCTGTCATAAGCTATAGTAAGAAAGTTTAGTAGGAGATGATGAGATTCATTAGAAGTAAAAATTTTGAGAAATAATAAAAATTATGGCTTAGAATGGATATTTTAGCAATATAATGACGATAATAAAAAGTAAGCGTTTAAATCTCGTAAAAAGGAGGTGAAAATGATGAAGTGGTTAGTGAACGAAAGTGATCATTATGTGTTTCATGTACATGCGGGCAGTTTGGCGCAGAAGGATATTGAAGAGATTATGGAGTATCAAGAGCATTGCCTGAAGTATGTGTTACAGGTTTTAAGACTTGAGTTGGAAGAGAAAATTCATTATTTTTTATGTGATAGTTTAGATGAGGTTGGAATGTATTATGGTGATTATGTTCCGTGTAGTAGTTTTTTTCGTGATCCATTTGAGATTTATGCAGTCTATAGTCGGAAACAAAAAGCGATTGGCTTTCATCAAGATGTGTTGTTGTTAGCTAATTTAATTAATCGACCAAATGCAGTGGCCATTCGAGAAGGGTTAGCGATGTTTTTTAATAAGAAATGGTTTGGTGTTCATAATTTTGAGTGGGTTCTTTATTGGTTAGAGAATGACCAGTATGTTTCATTACAACGTTTGATGAAAGACGAGTATTTTTATGATTATCCCCCTTATTTAACGTATCCTGTCGTCGGTGCTTTTACGCAATATCTCATTATGACATACGGAATGGATAAATATTTATCATTTTATCGATTAAATGAATCAACGGTTAATAAACGATTTAAGGAAATGTACGGGGAGGGAATTAAGACGATTGAAAAAGAGTTTTTAGATTATGTGAGATTATTTAAATTGGATTATGCGATGAAAGAGCGGATTATCGAATTAATCAGTGAAATGTAAGATGTCATCTCTTAAGAGGAAGAGATGACATCTTTTATGTTTTGATTGACAGTAGATAAAAAATGAATTACAATGACTATAATATTGATTTTATACAATTAAATTTCATAAAATCATATGAGGTGAAATGATGAACAAATATGAAGCATTAAAATTAGAGAATCAGTTGTGCTTTGCTTTATATGCGACATCTCGTGAAGTCATTAAGTTATATAAACCATTTTTAGATGCGTTTGGCTTAACGTATACGCAATATATTACATTGCTTGTTTTATGGGAAAAGGAAGCTATCTCATTTAAGGATTTAGGACAGGCTTTGCATTTAGATTCAGGTACGTTAACGCCGCTCATTAAAAAATTAGAAGCGATGAAATTAGTCATCAAATATCGTGATCCACAAGATGACCGTGTCGTGATTGTGGAATTAACCGAAGATGGGCGTGTGTTAAAAGATGAAATGGTAGATATTCCAAATCAATTATTCTGTCGTGTTGGTGGCGAGGTAGAAGAGTACGCTAGCTTGAAATCATCACTGGAATCTTTATTAAAGAAATTGAGTTAAATCACGGATTTAACTTTAATTTTTTCTAAATTAATTGTATAAAATTAAATTTGATAAAATTAGAAAGAAGGAATGAAAATGAATTTTTATCATTTAGAAGCGAAGAAAATGAATGGACAAATGGTTCGAATGGATGAATATCAAGGAAAAGTGGTATTGATTGTCAATACAGCGAGTAAGTGTGGATTAACACCTCAATTTAAAGAATTAGAAGCTCTTTATCAAGATTATAAACCTCAAGGGTTTGAAGTACTTGGCTTTCCATGTAATCAATTTGCAAAACAAGATTCAGGAAGTAATAAAGAGATTCATGAGTTTTGCCAACTGAATTATGGCGTGAGTTTTACAATGTTTGAAAAAATAGAAGTGAATGGGGAAGGAGCACATCCACTTTATCGATTTTTAAAAAAGGAAGCAAAAGGACTGTTTAGCTCAGAGATTAAGTGGAATTTTACGAAGTTTTTAATTGATCAAAATGGTCGTGTCATTAGACGATATGCCCCAACGGTAAAACCTTCAAAGATTGAAGCAGATATTCAAAAATTATTAAAGTAAGGAAAAATTAGATGAAGCGTCAAATGGTTTATAGGCTAAATTTTTTCAACAGGATTTGAAACGGTAACAGGGGATACTAAATGGTTACTAGTGGATCGTGTAGGAAATGTTGTGGTGCGTTTTACACCGATAATGAAACGAGAATAATTAGAAGATGCCATTAAAGAATTAATTTAATGAGTCGTAATAAGTAAGATTAAAAAAGATTGAGTTTTCTAAAGACTCAATCTTTTTTATGACGATTATTTAAAACAAAAGACTGGTTCTACAAATGGTGGCTTAGGTATAGCATTTAATAAAGAAGGAGTTGATTTAAATGTTACAAACAGAGCGATTAATCATTAGGAGATTTACGAAAGAAGATTGGCAGGATTTGTATGAATACTTGCGTGATGAGGAAGTTGTTCAATTTGAGCCTTATGAGGTTTATACTGAAGAGCAAGCCAAACAAGAGACGCTCAAACGAGTAAATGACGATTGTTTTTTTGCAGTTTGTTTGAAAGCAGATGGAACAGTCATTGGGAATTTAACGTTAATTGAAGGAGCATTTCAAACATGGGAAGTAGGGTTTGTTTTTAATCGTCAGTATCAACGTAAAGGTTACGCAACAGAAAGTGTCAAAGCGTTAATGAATTATGCTTTTACTCATTTAGGTGCTAGACGAATTGTTGCGATGTGTAGTCCATTAAATGAACCATCTTGGAAGTTGTTAGAACGAATTGGGATGCGTTATGAGGGGACATTGTTACAAAATGTGTACTTTAAGAAGGATGAAGAAGGAAAGCCGATTTGGTTAGATACCTACGAGTATGCCATCTTAAAATCTGAATGGATAAAACAGGGATAACCTGTTTTTTTTATGGGGTTGTTTCGTTTAAAATAGAAATAATAAAACATTGTTACGTTAAAGTATTCACAACGAAACAATGTTATGCTATATTAATAGTATGATGAAACAAACCCTATTCAAAGGATGATTAAAATGGACCATAAAAAACAAAATTTAAATATAAGTTCAAAGCTTCATTTAGTAGGTGGAGATTATAAGAAAGTTCATATTTCTGGTAGTGGCACGTTTAGTGGGGATTTAAACTGCGATACTTTTCAAACGAGCGGCAAAGCAAACCTAGAAGGAAATTTGCTAACCAATCAGTTTTATAGTAGTGGGAAGGTATTATCAACTGGAGCTCTAAGTTGCCAAGAAGAAATTAAAGTGAGTGGAAAAGCTTGTTTTGAGAAATCTGTTACGGCAAAAGAAATCATTGTATCGGGAATATTGGAATCATTTGAACAGATAAGCGGTGAGAAAGTAAAAGTGTCGGGACGTGTGCGTGCTAAGTCGATGAAAGCTGATGAGGTTTTTATCTCAGGTTCAATGAATGTTCAAGAGTTACTTCAAGCACAAGAGTTAATAGTAAGTGGTTGGTTGAACGTATCAGGAGGGATCGAAGTGGAACAGATTAAAGTAGCCGGCCATGTCAGTTGTGAAGGATTACTAAGTGGTGAGAGCGTTAGGCTTGAGGCAATGAGTGGTTCAACATTTAAAGAAATTGGGGCAACAGAAGTTGAAATCATGCGTTCATCGATGGAGAGTGGCATGACCCAGATGGTTGGGTCACTTTTAAATACGCTGATGGGAGGATTATCGCCACTTAAAAAAGTAAGTGGAGAGTTAATTGAGGCGGATACAATCACCGTAGAATATGCAAAAATTTCAAAAATTAGTGGGCATGATATCATCATTGGACCTAATTGTGTGATTGATGAGATTGAGTATAGTGGCAGTTTGAGTATTGATGAATCGTCAGTTGTTCATCATCAAGTAATGGTATAGGAGGTAAAAAATGATGAGAAGTTTAAAAATGAATGGTGCAGGAAGTAGTGGCGGTGGTGTTTTTAAAGAGGTTATGTTAGAAGGTGCTCATAAAATTACAGGAGATATCGACTGTGAGAATTTTCATACGGCAGGAACGTGCAAGGCTTTAGGTCACATTTCTTGTTTAACGTTTAACGGAGCAGGAGCTATGACGCTTCAGGGCATTAAGACAAAAGAGATGTCGGTAGTGGGATCTTGTACCTGTCATGGAACAGTTGATGGTGAAGTGTTACAGGTGGAAGGGTATTTAAGTGCAGATGAAGAAATAAATGCTGAAGACATTCGAATCGAAGGAAAGTTTAAAGTATTAGGTGTGATGAATGCAGAAAAGGTAACCTTGTTATTGCATGAACCATCAAGTGTAATGGAAATTGGAGCCGGAAAGATTGAGGTTAGAAAATTAACGAAAAAATCTAAATCATGGAATATCTTTACGATGTTTAAAATAAAGAAAGTGGCGTTAGAGGCAAATCTGATGGAGGCTGATGAGATTTATTTAGAGTATGGTCATGTTAAAAAGGTATGTGGCGATCAGGTGGTGATTGGACCTCATTGTATGATTGAGGAAGTGGAGTACCGAGGAGAGATTGATATCCATCCGACTTCGAAAGTTAAGCGTCAAAAACAAATTTAAGGAGGTTTGAAAGATGGCGGAGCATTTAAAGATATATGGTGATGCAACCGTTGGTGGAGGAACCTTTGATAAGGTTCGTATTTATGGTGATGGATTGATTACAACAGATCTTATAGCTAACAGTATTAAAGTTTATGGTGATGCGACGTTTGAGGGACGTGTTGAGGCCAATTTGATTAAGGTCATGGGGGATTGTGAGTTTAAAGGGCATGTGACGTGTCAGACGGTTGCAATTTATGGTGATACGACGTTTGAAGGAAGTGTTGCAATTAAGTTGTTAAAGATTCGTGGGATGGCGACACTTAATGAATCAAGTGTGATTGAAAGTATTCAAAGTATGGGAGCTTGCGTGGTCAATGGGACATTAAAAGGTGAACGTTTGACGAGCTATGGATCACTTGATGGGGATGGAACGATAAAGGTTCATACCTTAATGTCACAAGGTGAGATTCGAACACGAGGTGAACTTGAGGGTGAGTATTTAAATATTTATGGTGCGATTCATAATGCGAAGTTAATTAATGGTGAAGAAATTCATATTGTGTTAAATGAACATTGTCGCTGTGAAAGTATTGGGGCAACGAAGTTAACGGTGAGTCCGTCTAAGAAAAAACGAGTTCGTAAGACGTTGACGGTGAATCAAATTGAAGGTGATGAGATAAATCTGACGTATACGAAAGCGAAAAAGGTTCACGGTGATAAGGTGATGATTGGAGCGGAGTGTACGGTTGATTATGTGGAGTATTCAACTGATTTAACAACACATCCTACAGCAAAGATTAAACAACAAGATAGAAATTAGGTGATGAGTATGGAAGAATCTTTAATCTCTAAAAAAGAATTATTGCAGTTAACGAATATTTCATATGGACAACTGTACAGATGGAAGCGTAAAAACTTAATTCCTGAAGAATGGTTTATTAAGAAGTCTGTTTCAACCGGACAAGAAACATTTTTCCCAAGAAAAGAAATTCTTGAGCGAATTGAACGGATTCTTGAACTTAAGGATACAGTGTCGTTAGATGAGTTGTCAGAAATTTTCTCACCCCATGTAGCGGAACCAACATTTGATAGTTCGGAGTTAATAAATAAGAAGATTGTGTCACAGCAGGCAATGCAGTTGTATCAAAGTATGACAGGGGCTTCAGCTAATTTATCAGATTTAAAAGAGGTGTTGATGTTAAAAATTTTACAAGATTATGTGGCATCAGGGGTTATTACATTTGATGAAGGAAAAATGATTCAAGCTTTTTTAAATCAGCATTTTATGAAGTTAACACAGGAAAAATCAAGTCTTTTTTTGATGCGGCATTTAGGCCTGCCGTTTGTTATTGGTGCGATTGATAAGGAGATGTTGCTGATTGATGAGCAGGATCGAATTGTGTTAGAAATTGCAGTGGCGAAGGAACTAAGTCAGATTAAGTTAGCGAGTTTGCAATAAATTTTAAAATATCGGGGGGGACTGTTTATGAGACAGTACATGTTTAAACACAAATTTTTACTGGTTACAACAGTTTTAGTTCGTTGTATTGGGGCAGCGATGCAAGTCTATATTGCGCTTTTAATTCAACAATTGATTGATTATGTAGTGGGCGGGGACATGAATGGTTTTGTGAAGGCTATTCTCTTCGCGGCGGTTTATTTTTCACTGATGGGACTGGTTGACTATTTAACAAGTGCGACTCAGGCGATTTATTTGAAAAAAACGTTGATTGCGCTAAAACGTGATGTGTTTAAAGGGATTTTAGCAAAAGACTATGAAGATTTTAATAAGAGTAATACGGCTGATTATTTATCAAATTTGACGAATGATATGAATTTGATTGAGGCCAATTACATTACACCGTTTTTAATGATGATTGGAGATGTGGTGATTTTTGTAGGGACCACGGCTGTTTTACTCTGGATTAATCCCTGGGTGACACTTGCGATGTTTTTGATGGCCGCTTTATTAATGATTGTGCCATCGCTTTTTGGGAAGGCGCTTGAGAAAAGACAAAATAAAGTATCGGATGAGCAAGGGATGTTTACCTCAAAGATTAAAGATATTTTTCAAGGCTATGAAGTCGTGAAGTCTTATCGAATGATTCCATCCGTCACCCATGAATTTAACGTTGTGAATGATGAGTTAGAGGATGCAAAATTTAAGAGTACACATCTAAAAGGGGTGGCTCAAGCTGTTTCGATGATTTTTGCCATTGGTACACAAATTGCTGGAATGGCGATTGCGGGATACTTTGTCCTTCTTGGGCAAATGACAGTCGGAAATTTATTTGCGGTCGTTCAACTGGGGAATGGAATTCAAGGTCCGATTATGTGGATTATGCAGAAAGTGACTCAAATTAAAGGAATGAGCGGTGTGAATGAAAAAATCATGGCGCTGATTGAGGTAGGAAAACGTGAATCTAACGAAGTAGCATTATCAGAATTTAAGGAATCAATTAGATTAGAGAATGTGCATTTTGCTTATGAAGAAACACCGGTTTTAAATGGTATTTCTTATACGTTTTCAAAAAATAAAAAGTATGCGATTGTCGGTGAAAGTGGTTGTGGGAAATCGACGCTGATTAAATTAATGATGGGATATTACCGTGATTATGAAGGTCAGATTTTGGTGGATGGTCAAGATGTTAAGAATCCAATCCCATTATCGATGACAGAACTCGCTTCTATGATTCATCAAAATATTTATTTATTTGATAAAACGATTGCAGATAATATTTTCTTAGATCAAACCTTTGCAGATATTCAAATAAAACGTGCTTTAACTCAAAGTGGTGTAACAAAATTTATCAAGCTGTTACCTGAGGCTTTAAAAACTGCTGTTGGTGAAAATGGGAAGAATTTATCAGGAGGGCAAAAGCAACGTGTGGCGATTGCGCGCGCCTTAATTCAGGAGATGCCTATTTTAATGTTGGATGAGGGAACCTCAGCACTTGATTTACAGACGGCGTATGATATTGAAAAGACGTTGCTTGCAATCGATGAGTTAACAGTCATTACCATTACTCATAAGTTAAGTGAGGAAATTTTATCAGATTATGATGAAATCATCGTGATGGATCAAGGTCAGATTGTTGAATCTGGAAGTTTTAATCATTTATTAACTCAAAAAGGTGCATTTTATCAGTTATATACACTTAAAAAAGACGACGATTTTTCTGTTGCTAGTTAAGATTAAAGTCGACCTTCTAGGTCGGCTTTAAAAATAATTTTTCTATATGGTAATAAATGGTTTTTGAGGGGCGGGGAGTTAAGGGAAAATAAAAAAAGCTATTGATTATATTCAATAGCTTCAGTTTAAAACAAATTTAGTAACGTCGACATCCTCGTTTAGTAATGAAATCACCTGTTTCTAATTGGTAGAAATCTTCTGACTCTCCAATGACACGACGTAAATCACCTGGACGGAGGACGGTTGTCGCATGAGCATCAGGAGATGCTTCGGTTAAAACTGGGATATTACTGATGACTTTAACAACAAATGGGTCTTCTAATGTGATGACTTCATTCGTTGCTGCAACTAACACCTCACAAAATTCTTTACTAATCCACCCCGGTTTAATTCGATACATGTCATTGACAACGGACGAAACAGAATAGACTTGCCCAACCTTTGCACAAACCATCATTTTTGAGGTGTTTGAAGGATCTTTGTGAATGGTGGCATGATCTAAAACAGCAATTAAAAACTTGTCATTTGGAACATAATACGTGTTTTCGTTATATTTCACATTAGCCATCTTTATCAATCTCCCTTTAGGTGAATATCATCTTTCTCTATCAGTATATGTTTGAATTTTTTATATTTTCCCATGATTCGTCTAATTTTCGAAAGAAATGAATAAGTTTGTTAAGGGATGATGCGTAATTAGGCTTTAGATCATAAGTGGTAGGGGGAGAGAATGGATTTTATGAAGTATCAGGTGATAGATGAGGCGTAAAAGACGTTTAATAGTCCTCGAACTTTAGAGAAATTTTTAAACAAGAAGGTTTGTTTATCGAAAGAATATGAAGTTTTAGGGGCTATTTTGTTAACGATGGATAGAAAAATGAGGATTTAACTAGGGGAGGCATTAATCATGAATGAGAAATCATCAAAGGATGTTAATCGAAGGGATTTAAATCATTTAAAGTATTTGATTTCACACGCTTGGAAATGGGATAAGTTATTATTTGTTTATTATGGTTTATTTACATTATTAACAGCCGTGCAACCCTTTATCAGTTTGTTTTCGATTAAGTGGCTGATTGATGAGTTGACGACAGAAATGAATGTGATAGTGTTAGCTTGTATTTTAGGATTCTTTTTGCTCGGTGGGGTAATGGTTAATGCCCTTGTTACATTCATTAAAAATTTATATATGCCCCGTCTCATTTTACTGCGTTTTAAGTTTATAAATCAGATGCAACGTAAAGCTATGAAGATGGATTTTAGATATACAGAAGATCCCAAAACATTGGATGATTTAGAAAATGCCGGGCAAGCTGTTTCTTCAAATCATGTGGGGATTGAAGGGGTTTTTCATAAGTTGTTTGAGGTATCGGGGAGTTTAGTGTCGTTACTGACATATATGAGTTTATTATTTATGCTCAGTCCATGGGTTCTTTTATACTTATTTTTGAATATGCTGTTTGTTTACTATTTAACATCTAGAGCGAAAAAATATGAATTCTCTAAAAAAGATGAAAATGCAGCGTTAAATCGCCGGTCGAGCTATTTGTATAATACGATGTCAGATTTTAAATTTGGAAAAGAGATTCGCATTTATCAATTAGGAAATTGGCTTTGTGAAAAATTTAGAGGGATAAAAGGAGAACACTTACAGTTAACGAAAAAAATTCAAAAGCGTTATTTGGGCGTGAGTTTAGTGGATGCAATCTTGATTTTAATTCGAGAAGGAATTGTGTACGCCTATTTAATTTATTGTGTCTTAGCAAAGGGATTAAGCCTTGGAAGTTTCTCCATGTATTTTACGAGTATTAGTCATTTCACGACGACCTTGCAAAGCGTAATGGAAGATTTAGCTCATCTTCGTTTGCAATTATTGTATGTCAATCATTTTAGAACTTTTTTAGAGATTCAAGATGAGCTACCATTAGAAGAACCAACCCCTATTCCGTTGCTTAAACCGTATACGATTGAGTTTAAAAAGGTGAGTTTTAAATATCCAAACAGTGAACGTTATATCTTTAAAGATTTATCGTTTAAAATTAAGGCAGGAGAACGCTTGGCCATTGTTGGCATAAACGGAGCAGGAAAAACAACGTTGGTTAAATTAATAACTCGTTTATATGAACCAACAGATGGTGAAATATTATTAGACGGGATTAATGTTAAAAATTTGGACCGCGCCAAGTATTTCGACTTATTCTCAGTCGTGTTTCAAGATATTAAAGTGTTGGCGTTTACGGTTGGTGAAAATGTAGCGATTCAAAATCGTGATGTCCTTGACCGTGCAAGAGTGATGGAATGTTTAGAGCAGGCAGGGATTAAAGATAAAATTGCATCCTTAAAGCATGGCATTGAGACGCCGATGTTAAAAGGTCTTGAAGAAGAGGGAATTGAGTTATCGGGAGGTCAAAATCAAAAATTAGCATTAGCGCGGGCACTCTATAAAAATGGAGACATTGTCATTTTAGATGAACCCACTTCAGCGCTTGATCCGTTAGCAGAGTATGAAATTTATCAAAACTTTGATGCCTTGATTGGAGATAAGACTGCCATTTATATTTCTCACCGATTATCAAGTACACGTTTTTGTGATACGATTGCTTTTTTTGAAAATGGGGAGATTTTAGAGTATGGTACTCATGAGGAACTGTTAGCGAAAAAGGGGCGTTATGCGGAAATGTTTAATATTCAAGCACAGTATTATCAGTTAGAGTCAGTAGAGGAGATGGCAGCATGCGCAAATTAATAGAACCCTTGATGAAAGATTTGAACGTGATTTTCTTTTTATTTCGATTGGCCTATCAGATTTCAAAGACCTATCTTCCCATTGTCATCACCTCATCTATTGTGACGGCCTTGATGCCATTTTTGAATTTGGTGATGATGAAGCTAGTCATTGATGAGTTGACCGGTTCTAGAAGGATTGAGGTTTTTATCTGGTTGGTTGGAATCGTGGTGCTTGGAAATTTGGTGTTAAATGTGACATCGCGTTGTTTGAAAACGAAGGTGGAGATTAAAAATGAGGAGTTGTTAAATGGATTTGACGCGATGGTGGGTGAAAAAATCATGAGCCTTGATTTTCAAATGATTGAGGATCCAAAGATTCTAGATTTGAAAGAGCGTGCGTTATTTCCGATTCATAATCAGGGGGCAATGTATCGGGTTATGGAATATTCGATCACGTTATTTTCAACCATCTTAACGATGATTGGATTGATTGCCATGATTTCGATGTTAAATCCGTTGATGATTCTATTTTTGTTTTTAATGGCAATTTTATCAGCGTTCATTAATAAGAAGGCACAACAAGTGATGTTTAAATTTTATCAACTCTTGATTCCAGTTAATCGTAAGTTTAGTTATTTTGGAAACTTAACGAGCGATTTTAGTTATGGAAAAGAGATTCGTTTATATAAAATGGACGATTTAATCATGGATCGTATTGAGGATTATAATCACACGACGTTAACGGTCTTTACTGATTTATATGAAGTGCTTGGGAGATATGCAGCTTATAGTGAAGTGATGATGCAGATTCAGATAGTGTTCGTGTATCTTTATATGGTATATAAAGTCGTTGTTAAATCGATTGGACTGGGTGATTTTACGATGTATGCCTCAGCTGCAACACAGTTTGGTCAGTGTTTATCACAAATTTTAAATACCTACATGGAGCTATCTCAAATGTGTCGATACATGGAATCGTATATAGAATTTGATGCATTAAAACCAAGTGTTTTAAGTGGGAAAGAGACAGATGTACCGATGGATAATCTGACACTTGAGTTTAAAAATGTGTCATTTAAATATCCAAAAAGTGAAGTTAATGTGCTAAATAACGTTAATGTGACGATTCTGCCAGGTGAGAAATTATCCATTGTTGGACTCAATGGTGCGGGGAAAACAACCTTTATTAAATTATTAACGCGTTTGTATGAACCAACAGAAGGAGCCATTTATTTAAATGGGGTTAATATTTTAGAGTATGATTTAAAAGAGTATTTAGCTTTAATGTCTGTCGTTTTCCAAGATTTTAAATTGTTCGCTTTCTCGGTTAAAGATAACATTGTGTTTAATCAAGTGGAGAAAGATGAAACGATTATTGAAGTATTAAGAGAAGCGGGATTTGAAAAAGATTTGGCTAATCTTCCAAAAGGAATCGAAACGCCTATTTATAAAACATTTGAAGAAGATGGTGTCGAATTTTCAGGTGGACAAAGTCAAAAAATTGCGATTTCCCGGGCAATATACAAAAATTCCCCGATTGTCATTTTAGATGAACCGACATCTGCTCTTGATCCGATGACTGAGTATGATATTTATCACCGTTTTAATGAATTAGTGGGAGCTAAAACAACGATTTATATTTCTCATCGTTTATCGAGTTGTTTATTTTGCGATCGAATTGCAGTTTTTAAAGATGGACAGATTGTTGAACTTGGAACACATGATGATCTGATGAAAGAAGGAGGCTTATATCAAGAAATGTATCAAGCACAAGCACAATATTATATATAAGAGACGATGTGATGACGGTTTTTGAAAGTGCTGGATTTGAATAGGAGGGAATGACGTATAAAGCCATGAATCATGATCGCGATAGATTCGTGGATTTACTTTATGATTCACTTGAAAAGTTATTAAAGATAGCTATCTCGATTTGAGATAGCCTTTTTAGTTTACTCAGCCCTTTTGAGGGTTAAGTTTTTTTGACTTGATAAGCAAAATCGAAATGACATAAAACCGATAGATATGATTATTGATTGATGAAGTGAAATCAGTAAATTAAGGGAGATGAATTGTTTTTTTAGTGAAAATATTTTAAGATATTAATTAGAAAGTTAGGTGTTTTTAGATGAAGTTATTTGCATCAGATTACGATGGGACGTATTGTAAACATACAAAGCTTGGACGTCAACAATTAAAGGAAAATATTAAAGCAACTAAAGAGTGGCAAGAGATGGGGAATTTATTTATTTTCGCGACCGGTCGACCGATTTCATTAATGAAAATTGAACAGAAAATACATGGTCTAGTGTATGATTATATCGTGGGTTTAAATGGAGCAGTTATTGTCTCAAGTGATGGACAAGTTGTCTTTCGTCAGACGATAAAAAATGAAATAGCTAAACAAATTGTTGAGCTTATTCAAGAAAAAAAAATAACACAATATATGGTCACAGATGGATTAAATGGCCATTATTATACGACGTTTCATTTATTTAAAAGGGAATACTACCTATTTAAGATTTTGAAATGGACACATCGTTTGTTTAACTTAACGTTAACACAGGCACTTGAGCAACCAGTGGCCCAGATTGCAGTGAAAACGAACAGTCATGAAGAGGCTATTCAATTTGCCAAGATTATTAATGAAACGTTTGGTCATGAAGTAGTGGCCTATGCCAATTTACTACATGTCGATATTTGTGCCAAAAACTTATCAAAAGCAAGTGGGGTTTTTGAGGTGGCTAAGCGTCATCGAATTGAAACAGATGCGATTTATTGTATTGGTGATAGTTTTAATGATTTACCGATGATTGAGGCCTATCATGGCTTAACCATGATTGAAGCCGTTGATGATCTTAAGAAGCAAGCAGAAGCCGTTTTTAAAACGGTAAGTGAAGCATTTATCTATGCAAAAGAAAAGGTTTAGTCCAGGAGTGGGCTAAACCTTTTTCAATGGAGTCAAGATGACTTTTTGAAATATCATCATTTTACGGTATAAAATCAAGTCAAATATCACTACACTAAAAGAACGAAGAAAGGATGACTGACTATGATTATAATTGATTCAAAAACCCCACTCGATCTCTTTGAATTTGGTGTTATTTGTTATTGTCCAGATGCCAAGGAACTATCTGAACATGGACTGGTGATTAACCGAATGAATGAGTTTGAGTATTTAATTGGAAGGATCGATTTTATGCCGGATGAAACCCCATCAACAAAAGACTGGTTATTTGATAGATATCATCCAGGTATGATTTGGAGATGTCCAGAGGTATTAAAAGAGGCCTTGCTTGATCAAACCTTATTATTTCAAGATATCATCAGTCATTGGCTTCGAGCAGATGAATCCATTGGATTAATTAATACAGCTTTTAAAGTGGCATCCCTAACGTTATTAAATGATTACTTTCCACGAAAGGACTTAGTGATTCAATCATTAAATACGATTTTTTTAACGGAATCTCAACTCCTTAAAGAGATTCCCCTTCGTCAATCTGCCTTTTTTAAAGATCAATATGAGGGACAGTGGATTATTAGTCGAATTAATGTTTCGCTATTATGTTTGGTTCAAGTTTTCTATGAGGCAACAAATTCGACTTTAAAGCTAATATCAGAAGCTTTTATGATTAACGAACTCGCTCTTTTGGTGATGAAAGATCAGTTTAATGAGATGGAATGGGAAGAACTGACTTTAGCACAAGTACTTCTATTGAAAAACGTCATGCAACAGTCTTGCTCGCATCAAGAATTAAGTGAGCCTTTTAAACAAGCATTTCGAGTTTATCCGATGACAGACGTTCAAAACTGGATGAGTCCTCTTAAATTAAACCTAAATAAGTAACGATTAGGTTAAATTTAAAAAGATAGGGCATAGGCACTCAACTATTAACTCGTTGTTGGATATAATAACGTGACACAGTAGAAGAAGGAGGGGAGTTTATGTTCTATCGAAATTTAGCACCGGTGATTCCAATGATTTTGATGTCCAATCAGTTCCATCGACGTCCTGAACATCAAAATCATTCAAATTATGGAAGTGGTCAATTTAATTCAAGTCATGAAGAAGATGGATTTTTTGAAAATGACGAGATGTTTGGAGGTGGAGTTGTGGGACCATTATTAGTGGGAGGATTAACCGGCGTAGCACTAGCCAGTCTTTTTGGAAACAAACAAGCATATGCAGCGACACCATATCCAACACAAAGTGCATACCCAATGCAAAGTGCATACCCAATGCAAAGTACGTACCCAATGCAAAGTGGGTATGCGTACCCAGTATCAACTTACCAACCACCTATTCAAGCAAGTGCCCCCTATTATCAACAGGTACCGATGGTAACTCAATCGATGCCAACTCAAGCACA
>NZ_JAGAVR010000006.1:0-34251 GCF_017941855.1 Turicibacter sp.
GGGTTTCATCATAAAGAAGAAGGTGAAGAAAGTGGAGAAAAGACTTGATTTAACAAAGGGTCATATTATTGGAACGCTTGTAAAGTTAGCTTTACCCATAATGGGAACCTCATTTATTCAAATGGCGTATAATCTGACCGACATGATCTGGATTGGTCGTGTCGGAAGTAGTGCAGTAGCGGCTGTTGGAACGGCCGGATTTTTTACCTGGTTAGCGATGGCATTTATTATGATTTCAAAAATTGGAGCTGAAATTAAGGTCTCACAAACAATAGGTGCTCATTTATACGAAGAAACAAAAGGTTATGTTCGAAGTGCTATACAAATTAATCTCATTTTAGCTGTTTTATATATGATGGTTCTGTTCTTCTTTAAAGAACCTTTAATTGGCTTCTTTAACTTAGGCGATGAGGAAATTATTCAAATGTCCTATACTTATTTAGAGGTTATGATTATTGGAATGATTTTTTATTTTATCAACCCTGTTTTTACAGCTATCTTTAACGGATCAGGCGATAGTAAAACGCCATTTATGATCAATACCATTGGATTAATCTTCAATATTGTTTTTGATCCAATTTTAATTTTAGGATTTGGACCTATTCCGGCGCTGGGTGTTTTAGGAGCTGCCATTGCAACGGTGTGTGCTCAAATAGTGGTTAGCTTATGTTTCTTAGTTATTATTTTACGCAGTAAAGCAGCCTACTTAAAAGTGAACTTATTTGAAAAGTTTGATATAAAATTCATTAAAATCATCTGTAAAATCGGCTTTCCAGGAGCGCTTCAAAGTGGATTGTTCACGTGTATTTCAATGGTGCTTGGTCGATTGGTAGCCGCTTATGGAGCTGTTCCAATTGCTGTTCAAAAAGTTGGATCTCAAATCGAATCGATTTCTTGGATGACTGCAGGAGGATTTTCAACGGCGCTCGGTGCCTTTGTTGGACAAAATTATGGAGCAAAACAATTTGATCGAATTCAAAAAGGCTATCAAACGACAATGCTTTTAGCACTAGGTCTTGGTGTTTTTGCAACCGTTCTTCTTGTCTTCTTTGGGGAACCGATCTTTTCATTTTTCTTACCAGAAGCAGAGGCTATTGAACAGGGAAAAATGTACTTAAAAATCTTAGGGTATTCGCAATTATTTATGTGTATTGAGATTACGACACAAGGATTATTTAATGGATTAGGTCGTACGTACATTCCATCCATTGTCGGAATTATCTTAACCGGTGCACGTATTCCACTCGCCTATGTGATAGGACAACCTCATGTACTAGGAATTGATGGGGTTTGGTGGGCGATTACACTAAGTAGTGTCGTCAAGGGTCTCGTACTGGCAGGTATTTATTTCTATCTTTCAAAACGTCAGCGTCTTTATTTAAAACAAGCCCCATCAACTCTTGAAGGAGAAGGTGAACGAAGTTCTCAGGAATTAAAATTAAAGATAGAATAAACCAAAAAGGCGTCCGATACGGATGCCTTTTTTATATGAGAAGCCAAACAACGATGATATACAACGATTGAAATATTTGATAAAATAGATAAGTTCAGATTAGTTTTGTAAAACTGTAAAATTTTTGAACTATCAGTGGAGAAGGCCTTTTCAAGAGCAGGTTAGTCATTCTCTAGAAGCTAAGAAGGGGATAACCTATGAGCTAAGTGAACCACATAGTGTAGGGAGCCTGTTGTGTTCTTTGTCAGGGATTCTTTGCATGAGTTACTCCACTTTTAGTGAAGTAAGCTTTGGACGATAGGATACCTTAGGTTCAAAAAAGCTTAAATCCTCAGATAGATTCATGAGTGTGAAATAGAGTTCAGTTTCAATCAAGTAGAAAAAGAAGTAAAAAGGTAGAAAGGGGAATGGTGATGAAAATATTAGTAACTGAAATGTTTTTGAGCCATATCCCTCGTGGTAAAGAAACATTTGTGTTGCAAAAAATGAGTCAATTCGTGAAAGATTATGTAGAATATAAGTTTAACATGTCTGCGATGCGTGGAGGCGTGTCTGTGCGTGAAATTAAACATAATCGCAATGGGTTGCGTATTTTTAAGCTTCGAATTAATAAAGGTGATCGGATCTTGTTTACCTTTGATACAAATCGTGTTCGAAGTGAGTACCGACAAGCCATTTTGTTTTTAGATTATTGTCATCATGATGATCAGGCAATGCGAGGACGACAAATTGGAATCAAAGAAGATAGGATTGAGGTTGTATCTTCTGAAGAAGAGGTAGTCGATGCCTACATTGATCAACAATATGAAAATTTTGATTATGATCCTAATGTCATCATTACCAGAGTCATAAACGTCGAAACGATGAATCAGTTACTTGACGATCGAGATGAAAAGGCGATTTATTATTTAAATGATGAACAGTTTCAATGTCTGGCGCCAACTGAGTCGCCAACGTTTTTATTCGGAAGTGCCGGAAGTGGAAAAACCACGATTAATATTCATAAAGCGTATTTACTTGCCTTGCAACCGATTCGTTTAGCTTATTTCACGTATTCTTCTTATTTAGTTGAAGATGCAGTTAAATTATTCAAAAAAATTGTGGAAGATTCTGATGAGGTGAAAGCGGATGATATTTTAAAACGGGTTCAATTTCTTCACTACAATCACTTTGTTTCCACAGAGGTTCGAGCGTATCAAATGATGACATACGAAGCATTTCGCTTATGGGCAATTGAACGCCAACCGATGCTAATTAAACAAATCGGATTAGATGTTTATGATTTGTGGAAAGAAATTCGGGGCATCATTAAAGGAATGATTCCAAAAGAATGGATTCGTTATGCCATCCCTATTTCTGATTTTCCATATCCGTCAGAGGTCATGGAAGTGATGTTGAAAAAAGGCTTAGCTCATGTTGAAAATGACGTGTTAATCTTACATGCTGATGCCTTATATGAAGCAAAAAAACATTATTTAGATCGCTATACCCTACAAGCGATTATGCTTATGCATCAACTGCTTGATGAGTATTTATTCACACATAAAATGATTGAAAAAGAGATCTATCTTTCACTTGATGAGCAGTATTGTGTGTACGAACGAAAACAACGTGAACTGTTGTATGAGTTAGCGGTGCGTTATCAGTTCTTTTTAGATGATGAGAAAAAAGTGGATGAGAACGATCTATCAAGAGCGCTGCTTCAAAAAATAATCAAAAAAGAAGTGAATTTATTTGATTATGTCATTGCTGATGAAATTCAAGATTTGACGGAGATTCAAATTTATTGTTTGATTCGCTTGTCACGAAATCGTAATCAACTGTTATTTAGTGGAGATATTAATCAAACCATTCGACCTACTTATTTTCATACAGGACGCGTTGAAAGCATTATGAAAACATCGAATACCCATTTAGGTTTTTTGAAACATCAACTGGTGAAAAATTATCGTAGCACAAAAGAGGTCGTAGATTTAGCGAATAAAGTCGTGGATCTTCGGATCAAGCGCTTAGGATTAAATAAAAAAAATGATTATCATGAAATTGCTATCCGTGGTCTTTCACATGCGGTTTATTATTTACAGAGCACGAATCCTCAAAATGTCATTAAGCTCATTGAGACGGGCTTAAATCGACATTATGTTGCGATCGTCGTGCCAGATGAAGCTGAAAAACGGAATTTAGAGCGTTTAACCCAAGTGAAAGGGGCCGTCTTTACGGTTGAAGAAATTAAAGGAATCGAAAAAGATTACATCATTTGTTATAATGTGATGTCTAAGTTTAAATCGCTTTGGGAAACCATCTTAAATACCGATGTGATGCATCAAAATCAATACCGCTATTACTTTAATTTATTGTATGTTGCGATTACAAGGGCTCGTCAGCACTTATGTTTTGTAGAAGAGGACATGCCGCCGTCATTATTTGAGTATCTGAGTGATGAACTCTTAATTTTTTCTGAGTTTGATGAATCGGCTTTAAAACTAAGTCAAATTTCAAGTGATAATCAGTTCTATAAAGAAGCAACATTATACGAACGTCGCGAATTATATGAACAGGCTATTACCGAGTACGAGCTATCGAAATTAGAGGTGGCGAAACATGATATTAAACGGTGTCAGGCTTTGATGAAAAATAGAGAAGGGCAGCATATTGAAGCGGGAATCGAGCTCTTAAAATTAAAAGAATTTGAACAGGCGGCAAACTGTTTTAGACAGGGGCAAGATGTGCTCCGCTATTTACAGGCATTGGTTTATCAAGATTGTCCGTTTGAAAAAATACAAGAAGAATTATTAACCTTTGGCATTGAAGACGTGATTAGTTATGTCTATTTACAACCAACGCGAGTCTCGTGGCTTCGCCGTTTTAATAAGTTATATGCCATTCATTTAACTAAGCGAACACAAGTCATCGATCACCTAATGGAATGTATTGATGAAATGAAAGGGTGAGGGAAATGGACGTCGAATTTTTAGATTTAATTAAAACGTTTGAGAAAACGTTAAAACGAATTGAAGTGTTAGATCATAAAGTGACATCATTTAAAGAAGTATTGGAAACATTAAAATCAAATTTAGATGAACTCGTTGAAATGGTCATGCTTGAAGAAATTGTGGAGTTGTCACAAAACGGGACGCAAAAAATTAAAGCCTTAAATCATGAAATGAACCAGTTGATGAGTGCTTATTCATCAGTGGCACAACTTCAAAAACTAAGTGAGGAAGAAGCCAACAGATTTCAAAAGCTAGAGCAAGGAGTGGCAGAACTGAAACACCTAATCCAAAGAAAAGCGCCTCAAATGTCTTCAAGACTACTTGAACTGGCAGATGAGATTTATTATGTGGATGAGGAGTCAAATCTTTGCTGTGAATCAAACATCATCAATCAAACACTAATCACAACAGGTGTTAAAAGCATTGCTCAACATCAAGATTTATTATTTGTTAGTTGTGAACAGGAGTTAGTGGTGATGAAAGACAAACAGCTTTTAGTCAGTTTTCCGATTCAATGTGAGAGTTTTTTTGTAGAAGGCTATCTCATTTACTTCTTAGACCATCAAATGTTAAAACAGTGTCATCTGTTAACACAAGAAGTCACGGTGATTGAAGAGGACGTGCTATTCATGATGCCACAACATGACAAAATCTTGATTAAAACCACGTCGGGATTAAAAAGACTAGCCTATTAAAAAAGAGCTCGATTGAGCTCTTTTTAATTTCCTCCAGTAGGGATAAAGGGGAGTAAACGACTTGCTACATTTTGCATGGTTAAGGTTTGTAAATAAACTGTTCCGGGTCCTGTTAATTTGGTTAAGAAGAGACCTTCTCCTCCAAAGAAAATATTTTTAAATCCTTTAACGGTTTCAATTTCATACTTGACCTGACGATCAAATCCAACGACATTGCCTGTGTCAACTTTAATGACTTCACCGGGTTTTAATTCACGTTTGACCACGCTTCCAGCGACTTCTAAAAAGACTTTTCCATGACCGGATAATCGCTGTAAAATAAAACCTTCGCCACCAAATAAACCAGCCGATACACGTCTAGTCCACTCGACACTTAAATTAACGCCAGGTTCACCGACTAAAAATGAACTTTTTTGACAAATCCAATCTTGTCCTGGAACTAAATCAAGTTCAATGATTTTACCAGGAAACGTTGAAGCAAAGACGATTTCTTGGTTTGGAAGGCTTGAGGTATAGGTTGCCATGAATAAAGATTCACCCGAAAACATGCGGCCAATCCCTTTCATTAAGCCTCCCTTAATGTTAGTATTCATTGTAATCCCATTGTCCATCCAAGCCATACCACCTGATTGGGTGTACACACTCTCTCCTTTATCTAACACAATTGAAACACCAGGTAAATCGTTTCCGAAAATAGATGTTTTCATTTAGAGCCTCCTTCATTTTATTTTATTAACCATAATTTACCACAAAAAGCAAAGTGAAACAAGAGGTCAACTAATTTATAGGTTCATAGTACGCTAGTAATAAGTCGACCACACGACCATAACTTTGAACCCCATCGTTGACACCGTTTAGTTTTAAGTACGTTTGATTCATTTGGGTGAAGGTTTCTTCAACTTTTCCTTCGTATTGTTTCCAGTAATCGCGTTGATCATTTAAATCACGACGTACACCGTCGGATAATTTTTCGTTTAAGGTGATGAGTGTTTCACGATCAACAAGTGCTAAAGCACGATTGACATAATTTAAGGCATTTAAGTAGCCTGAATATTGAAAATCAACATCAGGGTGAGCGATACAGGTGAGGTAGGCGATGAAGTTCGCTTCATTTTCACTCGCAAACCCACGTTGATGGGCCATTTCATGCATTGTGGTAAATAAAAGGGTGCTCTTTGGAACTGAAACGTTGACATTGGCTTCTGCCGTAAAGGGAGAATAAATTCCTGTAATGTTTGTATAAGACATTAAATCTGAGAGAAAGACTGCTTTGGGAAGCCCGTAATCCCCACCTAAAAAAGGATAAGTTGTTGCAGCTGTTGCATAGCCAAGCGGTGCGCGCTTAAAAATTTCTGAGACAGTTTCGTTAATTGTAAAGACACCGTCTTCATTTTCGAACACTTGAGTTCTAGTTTCATTCGTTTGATTGATGAGATAATCATAAAGGAGAGCTAATTCTTCGACTGACCGAGGGCTCAAGTTTAACTGTAAGGTTTCTTCTAGGGGTGTTTTATAGTAGTTGAGCCCCCATAAAATCGTGAATAAAAAGTATAATAAACTGGCAAAACTTAAAAGATGAAGGAAAAAGCGCCCGATGATGGACCACCAAGTTTTTGGATACATTGCCACTTGATACAACGTTAGACCAAAGTATCCAAGAATCATTAGGATTAAAAAATAAATGAGCCATTCAAATAACGAAAAAGGAAGTATTCCAGTTAGCTGGCTTAATTTTTCAACGACCCATTGATTAAACCGTTCAGAGTAGAGTGCTGTGAGCGTGGTAGGGTTAGATTTGGCCATGAAGATGAGTAAAAGTGATAGAGGAAACAGGCAGAGTAAGATGAGTGGTGTCAAGTAACGCTTCATAAAAAACCTCCGATTATCTAGCTTTCTTTCTATTATAACAAAAAGAGGATGACATACCAATAATGAGGTAATTCAGGAAGATGATTTGTCGAATCATTGTGAAAATGAGACAAAATACTAGACAATTTTTATCACATATGGTTAACTAGTAAGAAAACTTCTAGAGGTGAGATGATGAGGAAAGTTCAATTAGTGAATCAAATTAAAGCAGCTAGTCATCAAATCAGATGTGATTTGGTAATCAAAAATATTACGATTATTGATGTGTTTCAAAATGATCGATTTGTTGCTGATGTCGCCATCCACGAGGGCCATATCGTTGGAATTGGGGAATATCAAGGAAATTGTGAAGTGGATGGAAGTGGGAAGTTTATCTGTCCTGGATTAATTGATGCGCATGCTCATATTGAGTCATCGCTTGTGACACCTTGTGAATATTATAAGGAAGCATTAAAGCATGGGATTACATCGATGATTACGGACCCACATGAAATAGCGAACGTGCTAGGGGTTGAGGGGATTGAATTGATGATTAAATTGAGCGAGGACATTCCGTTTGATATGTATGTGATGCTTCCTTCTTGTGTTCCGGCGACGGGGTTTGAAAATTCAGGAGCCAATCTTTATGCGAAAGACTTAGCTCCTTTATACGCTCATCACCGTGTTCTTGGATTAGCGGAAGTGATGAATTTTCCAGCTGTTATCCATGGAGAGGATGACATGATTCAAAAAATTATGGATGCGAGAAAGTGTGGCTTAACGGTCGATGGGCATGGCGCAAGTTTTGATTTAAAGACGCTCAATGCTTATGTCACAGCAGGAATTACGACGGATCATGAATGTCACACAGCTGAGGAAGTGATTGATCGTTTACGTCGTGGGATGTATGTGTTAATGCGCGAAGGAAGTGTGGCTAAAAATTTAGAAAAATTAATTTCAGTGGCAAGCATCGCCAACAGCCGACGTATTTGTTTTTGTACCGATGATAAACATATTGATGATTTAATGACAGAAGGAAGTATTGATCACTCCATTAAAGTAGCGGTTAAACATGGTTTAAAAATTGAAACAGCCATTCAAATGTGTACCTTAAATACAGCGGAGTGTTATAAACTAGACGGATATGGTGCCATTGCCCCTGGATTTATAGCCGATTTTATTATCTTAGATGATCTAGATTCATTTAACATTCATTCGGTTTACAAAAAAGGGATTCGTGTCGTTCATCAAGGTGTTTTAGAGGTAGGAGAGAATAGGAACTCAAAAATAACTAAGACGTTTGAAAACACGGTAAAATTACCAACGTTAACATTTGAGTCGTTCAAAATTTCGTGCCGTGATAAAGAAATATTAAATGTGATTGAGCTAATTCCAAATAAATTAGAAACGATTCATCAGTGTTTTAACTTACAAGAATTAGGAGTGACGGATGAAGTTCATTCCGATGTGGAACGTGATTTATTAAAAGTGGCGGTGATTGAACGTCATCATTTGACGAATAACATTGGACTGGGAGTGCTCAAAGGCTTAAAGTTAAAAAAAGGTGCCATTGCCACGACCATTTCACACGATTCACATAATTTAATTGTATGTGGGACAAATGATGAAGAGATGCTCTTTGCATCAAGACAATTGCAACAAATGGGTGGAGGCATTATCGTGGTTTGTGAAGGAAAAGTATTAGCTTCTTTAACACTAGAAATTGGTGGTTTAATTACCAATCGCGCCGCATGTGATGTCATTGAAGAATTAAAATTATTACATGAAGCCATTGAAATGATTGCACCAAGTCTTGATTTTAATCCTTTTTTGACGCTTTCGTTTTTAACGCTACCAGTTATTCCGGCAATTAAATTAACAGATAAAGGTTTGTTTGATGTGATGAAATTTGACTTTATTTCTGTTGTCTCATAAAAAGTGTTCGCTATAGCGAACACTTTTTATAATGGCTCATATAATAAGTTGATGGGGGCCGGTTTAAAAAGAGGAGGGAGAGAGACGATGAATATTAAAACCATACAAGTGGTCATTTTAAATCATAAGACCTCTTCTATTGAAAAATTTGCAAGAAATGCAAAAGCTATTCAATATTATCAAGATGGAGAAAGTGCCAATTTGGTGAATGATTTATATCATCATTGGTTCGGCATTAATGAAGCCTGTATTGTTGCTCATCATTTAGCTTCATTAAGTGATAATCAAGAGGAAATTAATTATGTCGTGGCCGTCAATCCGTTTAAAGCAGGGGTGTCTTACGATGTCCAAAAGATAAATGGCAGGCGACTTCGTTTTGTGTTTATCTTTTTTGAGGTCCAAGAGTCAGAGGCTAGACAGTATGTGTATGAATATTTAAAGGATCTCCTTCTGAATAATAAAACGCAGCCAGTTGAAGTAGATGTCGACTACCATAATGTCAATTTTTATTAAATCCATAAAAATATAGGTCATGTTTTATTTGTTTCGACAATATAATTAAGAGAGAGTCTAGGTCACCAACGTAAGAAAAAATGAGGTGAAATCATGCTAAATTTTTTAAATAATATGAATTTATTGCCGACAAATTTTATTGTGGCTAATATTGTCGAAGTTTTAAAAGAGGATCCTGAAAATGGGGTAGATAAACTATATGAGATGTCGCAAAATTTCATTACTGATCCTCAAATTCAACAAACCGTTAAAGAAATAAAATCGTATTATGATAGCCATCCTTCGATTAAACGGTATATTAAAAATATGGTGTATAATACGCATAAAAATGTATTAAACCACTTTTTACAAAATATCGCGGTTAAAGAAGCATGGGAAGGCATCAATAAGCGAGAACAGGCAAGTCAAAAATATCAAGTTCAAATTCCGTATGCATTGATGCTTGATATTGGAATGGACTGTCAATTAAACTGTAAGGATTGTTACTACCCTCATGACCACTCGTTCTCGATGCCATTAAGTGAAATTGATCGATTAGTCTTCGAAGCAAAAGAAATTGGAATTCATTTGATTATTTTAAGTGGGGGAGACCCTGTTTTAAATGATGGGTTGT
The DNA here is from genome assembly GCF_017941855.1 of Turicibacter sp. Classification (NCBI taxonomy): domain Bacteria; kingdom Bacillati; phylum Bacillota; class Erysipelotrichia; order Erysipelotrichales; family Turicibacteraceae; genus Turicibacter; species Turicibacter sp. The sequence goes on from NZ_JAGAVR010000006.1 coordinate 10,051, forward strand.
TAAAGTTGTATGAGAAATATTCAGATGTTGAGTTTATTGTATTTACGAATGGGACATCAATGAACACAGAGCGTTGCCAGCGCCTTGTCAATCTCGGGAATGTGTTGCCGATGATCGTGCTTGAAGGGGAAGCGAATGAGATGAAAGAGCAGGTGAATCCAGGCTTATATCATCAGATTTTTGAAACATTTGATTTGCTAAAATCACAAGGGTTATTATTTGGGGTTGTGACGCCTCTTAAAGCGACTAATTTAGAAAAAGTCGTCAGTGATCGATTTATTTTACCATTGATTAAACATGGGTCAAGACTTCAACTCTATGTAAGTACTCATCAGCCAAAGAGTGGAGAAGAATTGACACCTAAAATGAATCAGTGGCTAGAACGTCAATTAAATGATATGAGACGAATGCGTCCGTATATGGCTGTTCATTTACAAAGCTATTCTCCTTTTATTGGGCGTTGTGTAATCGGACCATTAGCCTATAACACCATGCTTGAGAGTATGAATCAAGTAGTTGAAATTCCTCAGTTTAATACCAAAATGATTAACGGAGCTAGACTAGTGCAAGTTTTAAAACAATATCAAATCTAAAAAAAAGACGTGAATTTAATCACGTCCTTTTTTAGTCTTGCCATTCATCCACATTTGTTAAGCCTTTAATATTAGAAGCTTTGAAGATAGGTTCTTTAATTCCTTGTTTCTTTTGTTCTGTATAGTCTTTCAATGCTTTAATAGCGAAGTGTCCAAGTAATATGATAGCGATGAGGTTTACAATAGCCATAAATGACATGAATAAGTCAGCTAAGTCCCACACAATCGCTACTTTCGTTAATGATCCGAAGATAATCATTGCCACTACAATAATACGGTAAGCAATTAAATAAGTTTTCTTCGTACTCATAAATTCAATATTTGATTCTCCATAATAGTAGTTTCCAATAATTGAACTAAAAGCAAATAATAAAATACAGAAGGCAATAAAGTAGTTACCAAAAGCTCCAATTTGTGAAGTTAAGGCATGTTGCGTTAATTGAATTCCTGTTAAGGAAGAATCTGTATATGAACCGGATAATAAAATAACAAAAGCGGTACAGCTACAAATTAAAATCGTGTCGGTAAAAACACCTAATGTCTGAATTAACCCTTGTTTAACCGGATGAGTGACTTCAGCTGTTGCAGCTGCATTTGGCGCACTCCCCATTCCAGCTTCATTTGAGAATAAACCGCGTTTTACCCCTTGAATGAACATCACACCAAAGGCTCCTGATGCAAATGAAGAGAAGTCAAATGCATTTGAGATAATTAAGTTAAAAACATGAGGGATTTCTTTAATATTTAAGATAATCACTACAATGGCTACTAAAACATAAGCCACTGCTAAAATAGGAACGATTACCTCTGAAACTTTAGCAATACGGTGAACACCACCAAAAATAATTAAAGCACTCACAGCTGCTAATAAAAGTCCCATCACTAGTTTGTCCATTCCAAAGGCTGTTTGGAAGGCTTCAGAAATCGTGTTAGCTTGTACGGCATTAAAGACAAATCCGAAGGTAATAGTAATTAAAACAGAGAAGATAAGACCCAACCAACGTTTGTTTAATCCTTTTTCAATGTAGTAAGCAGGACCTCCACGATACGCCCCATTTTCATCTTTTACTTTATAAATTTGAGCTAAGGTACTTTCAATGAAACTTGAAGCTCCTCCGATTAAAGCAATGATCCACATCCAAAAGACAGCACCTGGTCCACCGACTGCAATTGCAAGGGCAACGCCAGCAATGTTTCCAGTTCCAACGCGAGAAGCGGTACTAATACAAAAGGCTTGGAAAGATGAGATTTTATCTTCATTTTTATTAGATTTTCCAACTCCATCCCCTAGAAGTCGAATCATCTCTTTCATCATTCTAAATTGAACAAATCCTGTTCTAAAGCTAAAGTAGAAACCAGCGATTAACAGTAGGACAATTAACAGATAGCTTCCGATATACGTGTTACCAGCACTAATCAAATTATTTAATCCATCTAAAATCGAGTTTCCCATTGTTTGAATAGTTTCCATATTGGCCTCCTTTTTTACTTATCAAAATCCAATTTTTTTCGACACTCCGATTTCTATTATAACTTAAAATGAAAGAAAATGTAAGTTTAAACCATTAATAGTAAAAAATTAGAATGAGTCAAAATGGAAAATTTTTAGATTATGGTTAACAAAAAAACCTTAAGGAAGCCCTTAAGGTTTTCATTTATTTTTTAAAGATACCAAGTCCTGTAACCACTAATGTTGCCCAATCTGAGTCGTCGTTGTTTTGCCAAGTATACTCCACGTTTAATTTCTTTAACCAAGCATTTAATCCTGTTGATGTTTTTCCATCCGTCGCAGCTTGACGTCCAAAAGCTTCTTTAATTTTTTCTAGTAAGTCTTTTTGTCCTTCTGCATCTAATTCAAATCCGACGATATCTTCTAATTCTTCACGAATATTTTCATAAGCAATTAAATCATCGCGATATAAATCATTGACTAATAATTGACGTTCACGATTTAATTCTAAAATAACATTTTGGATTTCTTCATGATTTGAAAGATATTTTTTAGCGACATTCATCGCAGCAATCACATGATCGATTTTAACAATACGCTTTTCAATAGCTGAACTTTTCATAACTTAATCTCACTTCGCAATCTTTATTTTTCCATAACTTTTGAATTATATCATTTCACTAAAGCGTGGGCAAGTTTTATTTTGTATAATAGGCGATCCCAATACTTCCAGGTCCAACATGACATCCAATGACAGGTCCAATAGATTGTAATCCCACCGGTTGTTTTAACTCTTCTTCAAGTTTTTGAGCGAGAAGAAATCCATCCTCTTCATTGTTAATATGATGAACAATAACGCCTCCAAGCTCGCGAGACGTTAAATCTTCTTTAAACTTATCGATAAAGGTTTGAATCGCTTTTTTCTTCGTTCGAACTTTTGTATAGACAGTTGTTTTCCCGTCTTCGACTGTTAAAATTGGTTTTATTTGGAAAATATTCCCTAATAGAGCTGAAGCCCCTCCAATACGTCCGCCTTTTTTTAAGTAATCAAGTGTTTCAGGCGTAAATAAGAAACGACTGTGCTCTTTCACTTGTGTCGCAACTTCGATGACTTCATCCATTGAAGCCCCTGCTTTTGCTGCTTTTGCCGCTTCTATTGCAATATAACCCATTTGCATGCAATTAGTCATTGAGTCAAACAGCTGAATATTGGCAGTAGGGTATTTCTCAAGCACTAAGTCACGAATCATATGGGCATTTGAGAAGGTACCGCTCATCTCAGAAGATAAGAAAACTCCGAAAATATCGTGCCCGTTACGAACCAATGACTCAAATGTTTCTAACATTTCATCAGGTGTGGGTTGAGAAGAGGTTGGAATTTCATTGAGCTCTTTTAGGTGGCTATAAAATTGGTCTAAGTTGACATCCAATTCACGTTCACTAGTTCCTTTAACAATAATATTGAGCGAGACAATTGAAAGATCTAAATCTTCTTGAATTTCCTTTGGAATGTAAGATGTACTATCTGTAATCACTTTAATTGACATAAGGATCCTCCTAAAATGAGATAAAAATAAAAGAAACAGGGATACTAATTAATAACCAATATTATAACTTAAGATAAAGAAAAAATTAACAAAAAATGCAAATATATTTTGAGATTTGAGTGAAATGACGTACAATGAGGAAATAAAAAGATAAATCAATCATCGGATAAAAAACGACGTTAAAAAGGATGTGGAATTTTGAAAATATTAATTGATGGAGACGGATGTCCAGTGACAGACCTTGTGATTAATCTAGCTGCGCCTTATAACATCCCTGTCATCTTAATTTGTGATACTGCACATGTTTGTAATCGAGAAGGGATTAAAACAATTATGGTAAATAAAGGGCGTGACGCAACGGATTTTGAATTGATGCGACATGTTCAAAAAGGCGATATTATCGTGACTCAAGATTATGGATTAGCGGCGATGGGGTTAACCAAGCAGGCTTACGTGATCCATCAAAGTGGGATGCAGTATACGACACAAAATATTGATCAGCTCCTATTTGCGCGACATCTCTCTCAAAAAATAAGAAATTCAGGCGGAAGATTAAAAGGGCCAGCGAAACGAACACGAGACGATGACTTAGCGTTTAAAACTTCTTTTCAGAGCTTACTGTCTAGATTAACGACGACAAATTAAAATGGAATCTTACAAAATTTATTCAAATACGATATAATATGTAAGGAATTTGATTTGTTTTTATCATCATCTATGACGTTTTAGATGAAATGGAAATGAATGAACGATGGAGGTTTTAATATGATTGCTTTAATCGTCGCACTATCGCTCACCCTCATTCATTTTTTGAATTTAGGAGCTATTTTAGTGATGATTTTCCGAAGAAGGGAAGAGCCTATTTTTATTATTGCTTGGACAATGCTCATGATGTTTGTCCCTTTAATCGGATTTATTTTATACTTATTATTTGGGCATGGACCTATTGTTAAAGAAAAAAGAACATTTGTCGATGAGATTGAACAAAATCATCATGAATCAAACGTCGCTAATCAAATGGAAAGATTTAAAGCGTTAGATGAAGAAAACCATCCGTTTTCATCTTTAATTCAATTTAATTTAAATTATAATCATAGTCTTTTAACAACCTATAATGAGGTGGAACTTTTTTCAGAGGCAAAGGCCAAATACGAACGTTTAATTCAAGATATTAACGAAGCTAAAGAAACGATTAATATTCTGTACTTTATTATTCGAGGTGACCAAAGTGGAGAGGCCTTATTATCTGCGTTAACGCGAAAAGCAAAAGAGGGCGTTAAAGTTCGATTAGTTTATGATGATGGAGGAAGTTTCATGACTCCCGCCTCTTTTTTTAAGCCTTTAATTGAGGCAGGTGGAATCGTTGTGAAGCATTATCCAGCTAAATTGAAAATTTTCACATTAAATTGGAATTATCGAAATCATCGAAAAATTGTCGTGATTGATGGGAAAATTGGATACATGGGTGGGATGAACATCGGTGATGAGTATCTATCGCTTAATCCTAAGTATAGCCCATGGCGTGATGCCCATTTTAGAGTGGAGGGAGAGGCTGTTCCGTTACTTCAAATGAGATTTTTAAAAGATTATTTTGCCGTCATGGAAAATGAAGCAGATGTATCACAGATTGAACAGAATCTTAACCTGTATTTTAAAGCGCCAACCATTACAACTAAAACCTATCTACAAATTATTACGGATGGTCCTGATCAAAAAACAGACCATATGCGTGCTGCTTTTATTAAATTAATTATGAGTGCAAGAAAGAGTATCTGGATTCAAACTCCGTATTTTATTCCAGATAGTGAGTTTTTACATGTGTTAAAAATTGCGTCTCATTCTGGTTTAGATGTTAAAATCATGATTCCAGTGATTCCGGATAATCATTTCGTGCATCGAACAACCACTTCTTATATTAAAGAGTTGCTTGAAGCGGGAATTGAAGTTTATTTTTATGAAGGGTTCTTACATTCCAAAATTATTATCATCGATGGAAAAATGAGTTCAGTTGGATCTGTTAATATGGATGTTCGAAGTTTTAGCATTAATTTTGAAATCACAGCTTTTATCTATGATGATCAGATGGCGAAGCAATTAATTAAACAATTTGAATTTGATCAACAAAATTGCCGTTTGCTTGATTTTGAATACGAACGCAATAAATCTTGGGTTATGAAAGCTGAAGAATCGATTTATCGATTATTATCAATGTTAATGTAGGGGAGATTAAGAATGAGAAAGAAAATTGGTATGAGAACCATAAAAACGGCTGTCGGGGCAACCATTGCCATTATTTTAGCTAACTTTTTCGGGCTTAAATATGCGCTTTCTGCAGGGGTTATCACGATTTTAAGTGTACAAAACACGAAGCGAAAGTCTGTTGAAATTGCATGGTCTAGATTTAATTCGACTTGCTTAGCGCTTATGATTAGTGGGATTTTATTCTCACTCATTGGCTTTAATGCGTTCGCATTTGGATTATATTTACTGATTTTTATTCCATTGGCTGTTTCCTATAAATTAAGCGATGGCATTGTGATGAGTTCAGTGTTGGTCACACATCTCTTAGGAGAGGGATATATTAGTCTCTCTTTAATTGCGAATGAGTTTTTTTTAGTCATCATCGGGGCAGGAATTGCTATTTTATTTAATCTTTATATGCCAAAAATGCAACCCCGTATTAAAGAAGATCAGGCAAAAATAGAAGAGCAATTTAGAATTGTTCTGCTGTGCTTAGCGGGAACGACCTCAAGTCAATCGGTGGCGATTGATGAAGAATTTTTATTTCAAACATTGGAGGAGATGTTGCTAAAAGCGAGAGATCGAGCTATGTTGCACAAAGAAAATTACTTATTAGATGAAATGACGTACTATGTTCAATATATGGATATGCGCTTCATGCAATATCAGGTGCTTTTAAGTATGCGACAGACGCTTGGAAAAGTGGTAATGACCGTCGAACAGTCGAGTTTAATTGCAGATTTAACGGAACATATTGCTTTTAATTTACATGAATATAATCCTGCAGAAGATTTAATTCAAATGACACAAGATGTTTTAACTCAATGTCGTAATCAAGAGTTACCTAAAACACGAGAAGAGTTTGAAAATCGAGCCTTATTATTCCAATATTTAAATGATTTGCAATATCTCCTTGAAATTAAATGCCATTTTGTTCGAAATTTGACGGAACAACAACGTTTGAAATTTGGACCACAGAGTTTGTAAATAAAAAAAAGTCATTGAGACCTTGCTCAATGACTTTTTTTTATGCTTCTATAAATTGACCGTGTGAAACTTTCATTTCTTTAAATTGAATGTTAAATTTCTTTTGATATTTTTTCAATGTACTTAAATCTTTATCTGTAATGATACAAATTGATTTTCCACTTGCATACCCACGAGCCGTACGACCCGCACGATGTAAATATTCATTTGGATTGGCCGGACAGTCAAGGTGAATGATGTGTGTGACTTCTGGAATATCAAGACCACGAGCCGTTAAATCTGATGAAACTAATAATTTGATTTTTCCACTTCTAAATAGATCTAGTGCACGTTTGCGTTCTTCTTTTTGAATGTTACCACGCATGACGAATGTTTCTTTTTGATGATAATTTAATTTTTCAGCAATTTCTTGCATCGAATCGTTTTGATTTACAAAAATTAAAGCACGTTCTGGGTTTTCGGCAACAATCAATTTGCGAAGTAATTCGAATTTATCACGACGCTCACCTTTTAAATAGAAATGAGCAATATTTGGATTCATTTCGACGGCATCTGCAGTTTTTAAAATAACAGGTTCTTTCATTAAAGACGTCGCAAGTGTTTGCGTATTCTCACTAATTGAAGCTGAGAATAGACAAAGTTGACGATCACGTAGTGTTGTTTTAATAATATCTTGAATCGTTTTGGTATTGGTATTATCAAGTAGACTATCCGCTTCATCTAAAATGATGGTTTTAAGGGTATGAGCCGTAATTTTTTTCTTTTTAATCAATTCTAAAATACGACCACATGATCCCGTGATGATATGAGGTTTTTCTTTTAATTTTTTGATTTGTTTATCAATGTTTGCGCCCCCAATAATCGTGGTAGACGTCACCGGAATTTCTGAGTTTGCTGCTAGTAACTTGATTTGAGCATCAATTTGCATGACTAGCTCATGTGTAGGTGCTAAGATTAAAACTTGCATTTCACGTTTTGTCGTGTCAATTTTTTCAAAAAGGGGGGCGACAAAAGCTAATGTTTTTCCGCTTCCTGTATGTGATTGGGCAATCACATCTTGATGATTTAAAATAACAGGAATGGCCTCTTGTTGAATAGAGGTTGGGACACTAATATTTTGTTTGTTTAATCCCGCAATGATACGTGAATCTAAATTTAAATTTTCAAATGTAATAGACATGGGCTTCCTCCTAATGGTAAGTGTGTCTAAGTAATCATAAATTAAAGCGTGGAAAAACTCGATTTATTTATCGAATAATCCTCCACCTTTATGTCGTTTGATACGTTTACGAGGTTCTCCAATCGTTTTATCCGGACGTTTTAATTTATCTTGTTGTTTTGTTCCTTGACGTTTTTGTTCAATAATTTGTTTCATTAAATCCATATTTTTTGTTGCCATCTTGGTATCTCCTAAACTAAAAAATTAATGTTAAAATAGTCTTAACCCTATTATTTTATAATATTTAACGTTTTTTATCTATTCTTCTCGTATGAAATGTCGAAAAAAGTAAAATTCTAAGGGTAAGTTTGAAAGGATTGTGGTGAAAGAATGAAAATTGGTTATCTTGAAATCGTCTTATCCGCATCTTGGGTGCGTAGTTTAAAAGAGAAACGAATGCTTGTGAGAAGTATCGTAGCCAAAACACGTCAAAAATTTAATATATCGGTTAAGGAGTTTGCAACACTTGATGAACATCAGACCATTACGCTTGGAATCACGTGTGGGTCGAATTCTACTTCACAAATCGATGCGATTTTGGATCAAGTGGTTAATTTTATTGAATCAAATTATGAAACAGAAATAATTGGGATAGAAAGAGAAATTTTATAATGGTTTAAATTGTCATTCATTTCTAATTATAGTATAATTTGATACATCTTAAACAAGGTGTGATTAAATTGGAAAAGTGGTTAGAAAAACGAATTTCATTTATAAAGGGCTTATTTTTTGTGAGTTGCGCTTATATTATCATTAAGATGGTGGATAATTATCAAGTATTTTTTGCTAGTTTTAAAGATATCCTAGCGACACTCTCTCCTTTTTTATTAGCTTTTATAATCGCATATATTTTTAATCCGGTGATGATGTTTATTGAAAAACGATTTAAGGTGAAACGTAATCTAAGTCTTAGTCTCACATATTTTGGTTTTTTACTCCTGTGTTACTTGATGATTAGTTTTATTTTCCCTGTCATTTATCATAGTGCCTCAGATTTAATCAAGCAGATTCCAAGTTATGCAACTGAAATTCAAACCTGGATTAATGGGTGGACCAATCAAATGTCTGGTTTTGATTTTGGAGAGTTGAATGAGTTTAAAACACAATTGTTAAGTATGATTCCAAAAGTGACTGAAATCTTGACCAGTTCAATCGGCTCATTGGTGTCTATCACTTATGGTGCCGTGACCTTAACAGGAAATGTTCTATTAGCTTTTATTATTAGCATTTATATTTTAGTTGAAAAAGAAAAATTTACTGAGATGTCTAAAAAGTTGATTTATATTATCTTTCGCCCAAAAAATGCGGGATACATATTGCAGACTTCACGATTATTTCATGAAAACATCGGTAAATATCTAATTGGAAAGTCCATTGATTCCATTTTCGTTGGGATTTGCGCAACGATTGGACTCGCCTTGATGGGTGCTAAATATGCCGTCCTTTTAGGAGTTATTTTTGGATTAACAAATATGGTCCCGTTTGTTGGGCCTATTTTTGGAACACTGATTGCCGTTGGAATTAATTTATTCTATAATCCCATCGTGGCAATCATTGCCCTGATTTTCTTACTGATTGTCCAACAAGTAGAGTCTTTAATTATTGATCCAAAAGTGGTTGGTCAAAAGATGGGGTTAAATCCATTCTTCACCTTATTAGCCGTCACGGTTGGAGGGAAGTTAATGGGTATTGTTGGGATGATTTTAGGTGTTCCGATTATGGGAGTTTTAAAATTATATGCCTCAAATGCGATTAACTACTATTATGACAAAACAATTCTAGTTTGCGAACAAGAAGAGTCTGACGAATAAAAAAAGCCCTCGAATCTCGAGGGCTTTTTTTATCCTAAAATACCGGCTTTGCGTCGTTTACTTTTGCCTTTTTGACCTTTTACCATTTCACGACTCGGAATCATATGATTGTTTTGATTAGCTGTTTGTTGTTTCTTTTTATTTAATAAATCTTGAATAGATTGTTTAGTTGTGGATTGATTCATGATGAAAACTCCTTATCTCTTAAAATTCTTATCCTAATTGTAACGAACTTTTTGATTCCTGACTATATAAAACAAGTAAAATAGAACGAAAAAGATAAAATTTTGACATAGGACTTGAATTTAAATTGATTATTTGATAGAATGATGTGGAATTTGCGAATAAAATCTTTTTAATTTTTACAAGTGTTGAACCCCCACTTTGAACAAACTTCAAATTGGGGGTTTTTCTATGTGAAAATAAAGAAAACGGTTCGCAAGAGTTTAATTTTAGTTAGAAATGAGGGGTAAGATGCCAAAAAACAATCGTAAATTTTATAAACGATTATTTATCTTAGCAATACCAATTGTCTTACAAAACTTGATTACATCATCGTTAAATATGTTAGATACGATGATGATAGGAAGTTTAGGAGAAGTCCAACTTGCAGCTGTTGGTGTTGCGAATCAGTTTTATTTCTTATATAGTTTACTTGTGATGGGAATTGGAGCAGGATGCTCGATTTTAATCGCTCAATTATGGGGAAAAGAAGACACAGAGAATGTTAAAAAAGTTTTACAACTCGGGTTAGCAGCAGGAATAGTTTTTGCTGTTATTTTCACCGTGATTGGATTCTTTGGTTCAGAATCGATTATTAAAATATTTAATCCAGATCCAGATGTTATCCGTTTTGGAAGTGAGTATCTTCGTGTTTCTATTTTTAGTTATTTAGCGACGGCTATTTCATTTGTATTTGCTGGTGCACTTCGTAGTATTGGAAATACTGCATTACCGATGTGGGGAAGTTTAATTGGATTAATCATTAATGGCGTATTCAATGCAATTTTAATTTTTGGATTACTTGGATTCCCAGCACTTGGAGTAGTAGGGGCGGCCATCGCAACACTAATGGCTCGATTAGTCGAATGTTTTATTATCATCATCGTCGTGGCCTTAAAAGTTAAACCACTAAACTTATCATTCAAGCAACTCGTTACATTTGATCGTCTAATGGCGGGGATGTTATATCAAGCAGCTTTACCTGTTGTTTTGAATGAAGCTTGTTGGGGATTAACAAATATTACTTATAATATCATTTATGGTCGAATGGGAGTAAATGCCATTGCTACGACACAAATTACGACGACGATTATGAATTTATTTATGATTGTGGTCTTTGGAATGGCCCATGCTTCTGTAGTGGTCATTGGAAACGAAATTGGAGCAAATCAAGAAGAGCAAGCGATTATTTACGCTAAAAAGATTATTCGCCTCGCGTTAATTATTGCGGTCGTCATGGCGGTTGGTCTTGTTTTATTTGCACCAGCCATTGTTGGAATTTATAAGGTTTCAGATCTTGTGCGACAAAATGCGATTCAAATCTTGTATATCTTTGCTATTTTTATGCTGCCACGTGTTTATAATGGTGTTCAAATTGTTGGAATTTTACGTGGAGGTGGAGATGCAAAATACGGTTCAATTGTTCAAGGTTTAAGCATGTGGATTTTTGGAATTCCGTTTGGAATCATTGGAGCCTTTATTTTTAAATGGCCGATTACCTATGTCATCTTCCTTATTTCATGTGAAGAAGTAATCCGTTATTTAATTATTAGTCGTCGTTTCCGTTCAAATAAATGGATAAATAATATGGTTCGTGAAATGGCATAAAATTTCTAAAATAGACTTGTTTTTCAGACTCTTTCTAGCTATAATAAGGTAAAATAGTTAAAGATTATGATAAGAAAGAGTAAATCTAGTCAACTTTTTTAGAGAGCTAACGGGTGGTGGAAGTTAGTAAAGCATCTAGGTTGAAGCAGTCTTTGAGTCGCTAGCTGAGAACTAAAAAGCATGTCTTTTTAATTAGGCTAAGACGTTCCCTCGCGTTACTGAGGACTTGAGTGGGTAATTTAAATTACTTATTAGGGTGGTACCGCGAAGTAGTCCTTCGTCCCTTTTTGGGATGAAGGACTTTTTTTATTTTCATTTGAGCTAGGAGGAAAGATGATGGAAGAAATCTTAGAGATTTTAGAACAAAATAGTCGATATACCGACGAGCAAATTGCCGTGATGACCGGTAAAACAGTAGAAGAAGTTCGCGAAGCGATTCAAGATTATGAAGAGCGAAGTATTATTGCAGGCTATACAACCCTTATCAATTGGGAGAATACGGGTCATGAAACAGTGACGGCGTTAATTGAGGTAAAAGTGACACCACAACGTGGAGCAGGATTTGATAGTGTCGCAGAACGCATTTATAAATTTGATGAAGTGCGTGCTTGTTACCTGATGTCAGGTGGATTTGATTTAACGGTCATTGTGGAAGGAAAAACGATGAAGCAAGTGGCGATGTTTGTTTCTGAAAAATTAGCCGTTCAAGAATATGTCTTAAGTTGTTCAACACACTTTGTCTTAAAAAAATATAAAGATCATGGAACCATCTTTAAAGACCAGGAATTTGATGATCGTGAGGTTGTGATTTTATGAGATTAGAAAATATGATTTTAGAGAATGTAAAAAAAATGCCACCATCTGGGATTCGAAAGTATTTTGATATGGTGCATGAAATGGAAGGTGTGATTTCTTTAGGAGTAGGCGAGCCTGATTTTGTGACTCCATGGAATGTTCGTGAAGCGGGAATTTATTCACTTGAACAAGGTCATACCCATTATTCTTCGAATGCTGGATTCATGGAATTGCGTCATGAAATTTCACGTTATTTACATCGCCGTTTTAATTTAAGCTATCAGGTGGATGAAATTTTAGTAACCGTAGGAGGGAGCGAAGGGATTGATCTTGCACTTCGAGCACTTGTTGGTCCGGGTGATGAAGTCATCATTCCAGAACCAAGTTTTGTCGCATACAAAGGATGTACGACATTTACTGGAGCCACACCTGTTGTGATTGAATTAAAGGCTGAAAACGAATTTAAATTAACTGCAGAAGAATTAGAAGCCGCGATCACGCCTAAAACAAAAGTTTTAATCATGCCGTTTCCTAATAATCCTACGGGAGCGATTATGACACGTGACGAACTTGAAAAAATCGTAGAGGTTGTCAAAGATAAAGACATCATTATTATTTCGGATGAAATCTATGCGGAATTAACATATGAAAAGGAGCACGTTTCCATTGCAAGTTTTGATTGCGTGAAAGATCAAACATTGGTGATTAATGGATTTTCAAAAGCGTATGCGATGACAGGATGGCGACTTGGATACGTCTGCGGTCATCCAACTTTAATCAATGCCATGAAAAAAATTCATCAATATGCGATTATGTGTTCCCCAACAACCTCGCAATATGCTGCGATTGAAGCGATGAAAAATGGAGATCATAGTGTTGAGACGATGGTTAAAGAATACAATCGTCGTCGTCGAGTCCTTGTGAATGGATTTAGAAAGTTGGGTCTTGATTGCTTTGAACCATTAGGAGCTTTTTATGTTTTTCCGTGTATTCAATCAACGGGATTATCATCGGATGAGTTTTGTGAGAAATTATTACGATCAGAAAAAGTTTTAACCGTTCCAGGTAATGCTTTTGGGGATTGTGGGGAAGGATATATTCGTGCGTGTTATGCGTCATCTATGGAAAATATTATGGAGGCGTTAGTTCGAATTGAACGTTTTTTAAAACAAAATCCAACACGTTAATTAAACAAAAGAAAAGGTGAAGCTTTTGAAACATCAAGAAGAGTTAGCGACAAAGCCGGTTTATCGCTTATTAATTCAATATTCGATTCCTGCTATCGTAGGGATGATTGTTAATGCCCTGTATAATGTGGTAGACCGTATTTTCATTGGAAATATTCCCGAGGTCGGTTCACTCGCCATAACAGGTGTTGGCATTACGCTACCAATTACCACCATTATTCTAGCCTGCGGGATGTTAGTAGGAGTTGGAAGTACCGCTAATATCTCGATTAAATTAGGGCAGGGGGAGCGAGAAAATGCAGAGCGTTTAATAGGAAATAATATCACCTTATCGACCATTATCGCTTTAGCATTGACGGTTCTTGGCCTTGTTTTTAAAACGCCGATTTTAAATTTATTTGGGGCAAGTTCAAGCACTTTGCCTTATGCCGATCGGTATATTACAGTGATTTTATATGGAACGATTTTTAATGTGATGGGCTACTCTTTAAACAGTAACATTAGAGCAGATGGAAACCCCAAAATGGCTGCTTTAACGATGGTTGTTGGATGCATCATTAATATTATTTTAGATCCTATTTTTATCTTTGGATTAGGATGGGGAATTCAAGGAGCGGCTATCGCAACTGTTATTTCTCAGGCTACAACTGCTATTTGGGTGTTACTTTATTTTGTTATGGGAAAATCACGATTGACGTTTAAATCAAAATTCTTGAAGCTTGAGTCTAATTTAGTCAAAAGTATCCTCGCAATTGGATCAGCTCCATTTGCTATGCAATTAGCGGCGAGTTTAGTTCAAGTGGTCTCAAATAATACGTTAAAAGCTTACGGTGGTGATTTAGCCATTGGAGCTTTTGCGACGATTTCTTCCATTTCGATGATGTTTTTAATGCCGATTTTCGGTATTAATCAAGGAGCACAACCAATCATTGGTTACAATTATGGAGCTCGTGAATACCATCGAGCGAATCAGACCTTTTTATACTCTGTTTTAATGGCGTCTGCTTTTTTAACCATAGGTTTTATTGTGATTGAATTTTTCCCAGAAATGATGATTTCACTTTTTAATCGTGATCAAGAGTTGATGGCGATTACAGTCAAAGGGATTCGGATTTATTTATTCATGTTTCCATTTGTCTCGATTTCAATTATTGGATCCACGTATTTTCAGTCCATTGGAAAAGCACGGATTGCTATGATTCTAAGTTTATTGAGACAACTTATTTTATTAGTTCCTTTGCTTTTAGTTTTACCTCCTTTTTTAGGATTAGATGGTGTTTGGTTGGCACAACCCATTTCGGATACATTAGCAATCTCAATCACCCTCTATTTCTTAGTCAAACAATTTAAAAAAATGAAGCGATTAGAACTAGCAAAAGGCGAAAAGCACTGAAATTTTTCAGTGCTTTTTTTGGTTGTTCTAACATAAATTGTAATATGAATTAAAGGGGAGGATTTCAACATTGAAACGTCGTATTTACAAAGTAATCATTAAACTAATCATCGCGGTTGTCGTATTGGGAGTTATTTTAATCGGAGGAATTTTAGCATATCGACGAATTGAACAGCGACACGTTCAAAGTCAAATTAATCAAATCATTGATAGCGGTGGAATCAGTGAAATAAGAGAAATAGAATTAGGAGGTGTGACGCAATACATTGCAATCGAAGGGATGAGTCAAAGTAAACCACTGTGCTTATATTTACATGGTGGGCCTGGCTTATCTGTTCCATATGGGATTAGTGCACGTGGACAAAATCAAGATTTGCTGACACATTGTACGGCTGTTTATTGGGATCAACGGGGATCAGGAAAGAGCTATGATGAGACCTTGACTAGTCAAAATGTCTCTTTAACACAATTGCAACAAGATGCAAAAGAATTAATCAATTATTTATTAGAAACGTTTAATAAAGACAAACTTTATGTAATTGGATTTTCTTGGGGAACTGTTCTCGGAATGAACTTAGTAAAAGAAATTCCGCAGCTCATTGAAGCATATTTTGGCATTGGACAAGTCGTCAATCCATCTAAATCTGATTTAGAACTGTATGAATGGCTTATCGATGAATACGCAAGTATTGGGGCGAATGAATTAGTTTTAGCACTGAAACAAATGGGATACCCGCCTTATCAAAAGGTAGCGCATCAAGAACTTTTTACGAAAGCAATTACTAATAGTGGAGCTTATATTAAAATGCACGATGGTGTAGCGGGACTCAATATTTCAAAATGGATTGCTCAAGCCTTCTCATCACCTGACTTAAGTATAAAGGAAGCTTATGAAACGTTGTTTAAAACATCACATAAGGTTTTAACACAAAGTAACTTATGGGCTGAATTGAATGCGGTTCAATTTGATGAAGACATGACAAACCTTAAAATTCCAATCTATTTTATATCAGGAGTCGATGATTATATCTGTTCAAAAGACTTATTACAACAATGGTTTCAAAAACTCCAAGCCCCTAAAAAGGATTATCTCATCTTAAGTCACTCAGCTCATTATATTTCAACACAAGATGAACCATCCATGAATGATTTTATCAAACAAATTATTAATGAGGTTTATCCAACAAAAGAAATAAAGGATGAAGCCGGATTGAATGAAGTGAATTGAAAAGAGTGCTTAATAATGGAAAGTAACGGGATTTTTCCGATATTGAAATATAATCGGTTAGCCATAGTGGAAATCAGAAAAAAATAAGATAATTCATAGCTTATGAGATGAAATTAAAGTCATTACTCATGATATATTTTAATATTAAATGATAATTAAGATTTATAACGGTAAAAAACATTTACTTGTATCTCAAATCACTCTGCCCAGCTCATCAGGTAAAAGTTAGACAATAAAACGAGGAGATAATAGAAATCTAGCATTTTCACTTGATGTATGAGTTTTTATTATCAAGAAAGAATTAATTTAACTCCAAAAAAACTATCTCGCTTGAGATAGTTTTTTTGTTATAGGAATTGAAATTAGGATAAAACTAATAAAAAGAATGAATTTGAGTTGAGGTTATTTATGAAGAAAATGTCGTTATATCAAGCCACCATTATTGTTTTGTCTTTTGTTGTCATCATTATGACGCTGTTACAATTAACTCTCTCATTAACGCCTCAAATTGATGCGCTTTTTAATACATTAGATGTTTTAATTTGGCTATTTTTTTTCGTTGATTATCTGGTGAGACTTGGAGTCAGTAAAGATAAGAAACAGTTTTTTTTATCTCATAAGATAGATTTAATTGTCATCATTCCCTTTTTCTCCATTTATCGCTTATTTCGGCTCGCTCGAGTGGCAGAATTATTACCTTTGTTAAGATTTACAAAGGTGGTAAAGGTCACAGTCATGTTAACGACAGCTTTTAAACAAATCAGTCAATTTTTTAAAACGAATAATCTTCATTATGTGTCCTTAGCCACTCTTGTCATTGTATTGTTAGGCGCTGGTGGGATCTCACTCGTTGAAGGATTTTCATTTAAAGATTCATTATGGTGGAGCATTGTTACGTTAACGACGGTGGGATATGGTGATATCGTACCTAAAACGGGAATCGGACGTCTCATTGCTTCTGTTGTCATGTTAACTGGGATTGGCTTTTTAGGAGCTTTAACGGGGACGATTTCAACCTATTTTTTAAATAAAAGCCATGATGTCTATCGTCCTAAAATTGTAGATGAGATGATTGAAAAATTGAATCATTTTGATGAATTGAGCTTTGAGGAATTTCAACAAATTATTTCTGTCTTAACCCTTATAAAAAAAGGTCAGGAGGAAATACAAGAAGAACGTGTGAAAGTTATTGAGAAAAAAGAGGAAGAGTAACCTAAGGTGTGATATGATAGTAGACTGTAAAGGAGAGAGAAAATGAATCAACCTAAAATCATTAATATTCAGGAAAGACTTCGCTTATATACGCCGGATAAATCAGAGTGGGATCACGCACTGCCTTGGTATCAAAATGAGAAAGTGATGTATTTATCAGAAGGAATTAGCAATCGAGTTTATGGGCTAGATGAAATTTATAATATGTATGAATTTTTAAGCACTAGAGGAGAACTTTATTTCATTCAAGTTTGTGAAAATCAGGATTGGGTCTCGATTGGAGATGTCACGTTGTGGGAAGAGAATCTACCTATTGCCATCGGTGTTGAGGCATATTGGCAACAAGGAATTGGAAAGCAGGTGATTAAAACCCTATTAAAGCGCGCTAAAGAGAAAGGGATGCAAAAAATATCTGTGCCTGCCATTTTTCACTATAATACGAGTTCACAACGGCTTTTTGAGTCGCTAGGGTTTAAAAAAGTTGGAGAAAATTCAACTGAAAAGTCATATGAAAAAATCATTAGGTAATCTTAGGAATCTTAATTGACACTCAAACATACATTTTCTATAATAAGATTATTAATTAGATAATTAACTAATTATTGGGGGATGGTATAATGGTTAGTACATCATCATTCATCATGATGGGGATAACGTGTTTTGTTTGTTTTATAGTACCACTTGTTTTAATTTGGTGGCTAAGAAAGAGATATCAAGCTTCTATTACAAGTTTTTTAACCGGAATGATTGCATTTGTCGTTGCAGTTCAGGTGATTGAAGCACCGATCAATTATTATTTCTTAGTCGTAAATGGAAACACGTCAAGTTGGTTAACTCAGCCTGTTATTTATAGTTTATATGGGGGATTAATGGCTGGTATTTTTGAGGAAACAGCTCGTTATCTTTGTTTTAGGTTTTGTTTAAAAAAACAAACAAGACTTCAAGATAGTTTGAGCTATGGCGTTGGCCATGGCGGAATAGAAGCGATGCTAATTGTCGGGACAACGTATATTAGTAATATCGTTATCTCTTTGTTTATTAATCATGGATTAATTGAAAATTTGGGGTTTAGTACAGCACTTGAGCAATCCATAACCGAACAATTAACGATGGTGTCGCCCATTATATTTGGGGTGGCAGGCTATGAACGTTTGATGACGCTCATCATCCAAATTGGATTATCGGTTCTTGTGTTTAAAGCCGTTCGTGAACGTAAAATCAAGTATTATCTTTTCGCTATTTTATTACATGCCTCGTTAGATTTGCCAGCGGCGCTTTATCAACTTGGAAAAGTTAATTTAATTGCAACCGAAGGACTCGTCACGCTCTTTGCCATTGGATTCTTAGTGTTTATTTTCAGACAAATAAAGCGATATAAAGAAGATTTATCTATTCCTGAGGATCAAGAATTACAAAAGTATCAAAAAGCTGGGTATTAGTAACATAAGGAGGTAAGTTAGTGAATAAGGTTTTTCAAGCACTCGCGGATCCCACTCGTCGTACGATTTTAAAAAAATTGAACAAGGGTGAGATGACAGCGGGGCAAATTGCAGAATGTTTTGACATGAGTAAGCCTTCTATTACTCATCACTTAAACATCTTAAAAAATGCGGATTTAGTACAAAGTGAAAAAAGAGGGCAATTCGTTGTCTATACGTTAAATACAACCGTGGTTCAAGATGTGATTGGGTGGTTTTATGAGTTTATGTATCGAGGAGGGAATCATGAAAATTAATAAATTTTTAGTCAGTGTGATAGGATTGACACTCGTCGCAACACTCATCGCTTATCCTGTTTTACCACAGCAAATTCCAACGCACTGGAACATCAATGGTGATGTGGATGGTTACAGCCCTAGATGGATGGCTATTGTTCTAGCTTGTCTTCCTGCTTTCATGTATGGGTTATTTTGGCTTATGCCAAAAATTGATCCAAAGCAAAAATCTTTTTCTAAATTTACAAAAGCATATGAACGTGTGATGTTAATCTTAATCTTATTTATGGTTGTCTTACAAATCATGACTTTTCTTGTTGCTTTAGGAGTTGAACTGCCCATTGATTTGATTGCTAAGATTGGAATTTCGATTTTATTTATTGTCATGGGGAATTATTTAGGACAAGTGAAACCGAATTATACGTTTGGCATTCGTACGCCATGGACTTTAGCAAGTGATGAGGTTTGGACTAAAACGCATCGTATGAGTTCTTATTTAATCGTTGTGAGTGGCGTTTTAATGCTTTTCTGTGCTTTTGTATCAGGTATAGTAGGAATGAGCTTATATCTGGCTTGTATTTTTATTCCAATCATTTTTTCAATGGGATACTCATATTATCTATATCATTGTCAATCGAATAAAAAAGATGGAATTTCTTAAGAAATTCCATCTTTTTTTTACAAGTTTTCCGTTGAAGTTATGCTATTTTTAGATTGAATAAAATCCAAAATTTATGACATAATAAGGTACATGATTAATGACAAAAAGGTGGGGAATGGATTGGATATATATACAGTTTTAGATTACTTTTCGACTTATGGTTTATATTTTTTATTTATCATTGTGTTTCTCGAGTATATGAATTTACCTGGACTACCAGCTGGAATTATTATGCCTGCCGCTGGGATTTTAATTGCAAGCAGTGACATGAACTTCATGACCGCCTTAATTGTTTCGATTATGGCGGGCTTATTAGGAAGCTATGTCTTATATTTTATTGGTTATTTTTTAGGGAAACCCATTTTAGATAAATTTTATCAAAAGTTTGTCAATTTACAACCGTCTATTGATAAGGCGATTGGGTATACGGATCGCCATGGAAATAAAGGGGTATTTATTGCCAGGCTTATTCCGGTTGCTAGAACATTGATTTCATTAACAGTGGGAACGCTTCGAATGAACTTCGTCTCATTTAGTCTTTATTCAATGGCAGGGATTGCCATATGGAATATTGTGTTTATCTATGCAGGCTATGCATTTGGTTATTTATTTTTAAAATAATAATAAAGGGGGATTTTTTTAGTTGGAGGATGCAATATGATCGCGTTTCTTTTAATTATAATCAGACTAATTAATCTCTTTTTAATTGGGAATTTAATATTTTATAAACGAAAAGAACCTTCTTTATTATTGGCTTGGATACTCGTTTTAGTTTTTATTCCGGTCATTGGGTTTATTTTTTATCTACTTTTTGAAAGAACACCAAAAGTGTCAAAGAAAGTGAATCTAGTTGATACCATTGAAGAAAATGTGAGTGATTTACATTATGAATCAAACGTTGATGAACCTATCAGGTCCATTATGCGGTATAATCGTCAATTTAATCAAGCGAAGTTAACACGATATAATGATTTGACGTTTTATTCTGAAGGGGAATTAAAGTATAAGCAACTGTATTTAGATATCAGTCAAGCCACGACATCTATTCATTTTCTATATTTTATTATTCGTCAAGATGAACTCGGAACTGAATTTGTCAATTTATTAGCAAAAAAGGCACACGAAGGGGTAGAAGTACGCGTTATTTATGATGGGGCGGGATGCTTTGGAACACCGATGCATTTTTTTGATCCAATTATTCGAGCAGGCGGAAAGGTCTATAATTTTCACCCTGCTAAAATACGTTTAGTTGGATTAAATTATAATTATCGTAATCATCGTAAAATTGTGGTGATTGATGGTAAAATAGGTTATATGGGAGGAATGAATATTGGAAAAGAATATATGTCTTTAGATCCGAAATATTCTCCTTGGCGAGATGCTCATTTGCGAATCATAGGTGAATCCGTTCGTTTTTTACAGCTCCGTTTTTTACGTGATTATTTCATGGTTTGTGATGATGTTGAAGAAGAAAATCAGATTAAAACAAAATTCAAGAATTATTTCTCATCTCATAGGGGTGAGAAAGAGTGTGAAATGCAAATTGTGAGTGATGGACCCGATACGAGTACGGATGATATTAAATCAGGGATGGTAAAAATGATTCAAACAGCCATGAAGTCGATTCAAATTCAAACCCCTTATTTTATACCGGATAATTTATTTCTCGAGACGTTAAAAATGGCTGCTTATTCAGGCGTTAAGGTAGAGGTGATGATTCCAACGATTGCGGATCATCACTACGTTTATCGAACGACTACTTCATTTATTAAAGAGTTACGAGAAGCAGGAATTACCGTCTATTTATATAAAGGGTTTTTACATTCAAAAATTATGACAGTTGATGGCAAAGTTAGTTGTATTGGTTCAACTAATATGGATCAAAGAAGTTTTAAAATTAATTATGAAATTAGTGCTTTTGTTTATAATGAAACGTTTACAGAGCAGTTAAATCATCAATTTAATAAAGATTTGGAGAATTGTTTAATAGTGGATGACTCATACGAATTAAATAAGCGATGGTGGGTAAGAATGGAAGAAAGTATTTATCGCGTCATCTCGATGATTTTATAAAGGACAGGGAAAGGGTGTGTGAAAGACTTATGATGCTGTTAGCCTTACTACTGTTTGGGATAGGATTTTTATATTTCGAATTAGAAACGTTAAAAGTAAGTACGTTCTATCTTAAAACAGAGAAACTCAAGCATAAAATAAAAATTGTTCACTTATCCGATTTGCATTCTAAAGAATTCGGAGTTAATAATGAGCGACTGATTAAAAAAGTCCGGGAACTTAAACCGGATTTAATTGTGACAACAGGGGATATGATTAGTTCAACAGATCATAATGGGGATGCCTTTTTATCAGTTGCAGCGGCATTAAGTGATCAAATTCCAATGTATTATATCGAAGGAAATCATGAATTAACAGCACGCTATGATACGCTCAATCTAGAAAATGGGTGGTATGAGACTTATTTAAATGATTTAAGAGCATTGGGAGTGCATGTCTTGAAAAATGACACGAATCTGATTCAACTACAAGATGTAAAGTTACATATTCAAGGATTAACCGTTCCATTGGCTCATTATTGTGCCGTCCCAGAAAAAATTTCAGCAATTGATGATATTCATCCTATTAAAAAGGTTTCTGATGTGCTAGAGCCCACATCACCGCATCATTATAATATTCTACTTGCGCATAACCCATTTTTAATTCCGATCTATCTTGAACATGAAGTTGATTTAATTTGTTGCGGACATGTTCATGGAGGCGCTGTAAGACTACCTTTTATCGGAGGGATTCTATCCCCTGAACGCAAATTGTTTCCTAAATATAGTGGGGGACATTATCGATTTAATTCGTCAAATC
Source organism: Turicibacter sp. (assembly GCF_017941855.1). NCBI lineage: Bacteria > Bacillati > Bacillota > Erysipelotrichia > Erysipelotrichales > Turicibacteraceae > Turicibacter > Turicibacter sp. The sequence continues at coordinate 32,790 of NZ_JAGAVR010000006.1, forward strand.
TGATTGTAAGTCGAGGGTTAGGAAGACTTCGTTTGTTTAATCGACCAGATGTGGTGATGATTGAGATCAATCCTGAATAAGTCGGGAGAATATAAATGAGAAAAGTGAAACTTTGCCCTTATTTCTGATAGACATGGAAATATGCCTTCTCTTAAGGTCGTCTTGCATGATATTGAACAAAAACCCATTTTTTGTTTAGGTGATATGATTGGAAAAGGGTCACAATCAAAGGAAGTGGTTGATCTCTATTTAAAAAAGTGCCAAGTTATTGCAAAAGGAAATTGGGAAGATTTTATTTTGGTAATACCGACATGCATTCGGTGGGAGACGATTAGAAATATTGAGAACTCTTCGAGAAGTTACTGGATTTGACTTAAGCGGACGGTATATTCGTTTATTTCATGCTAATCCTCGTGAGTTATAGTGCGGTATTCAGGGTGATTATTTACAATATTTACGCGACGAAAGAGTGTTATTTAATGTCAGAAGTGTTGGAAATTCTTTCGATTTAATCCCAATGGCCGCCTATGTTATCTTAGAGGGAATTTTAAATTCCCAACAAGAAGCAGACTTTTCTATTCAGTTTTATTGACTTAAATACGATATTGAATCGGCAATTGAGCTAGCAAATGAGTCAAAATACCAGATAAAGAAGTTAATATTCATGAACTTAAAACCGGTTTATATGGACGATAAAAGCAGAGTGATTCTGCTTTTTTTTGTTGTCTGTTTTTAATTTCTAAATATTATCTGATAAAGAAGAAGTTGGCACACAATAATCGACAAAAAATGCTCAAACTAATTTTGTCGGTTGTGTAAGAATTATTTGAAGAAGGTGTTTTTTGTGAAAAAAGTAATCTCAATTTTTACAGCCTGTATGCTTGTTGGCCTAGGTGGCATAAATGGACAAGCTGCTGAAAAAAATGATGACGTCATTTCAGTATCACAGCAATTAACAGAAGATCAAAAGGCTGAAATGGCTAAACATGAACAAAAATTTAAAGAAGCTCAAGCAAAATTTGATGCGTTAACTGCAGATCAGAAAAAAGAAATCTACGACTTATTTGATAAAGTGAATGTGGCTAAAGTCAAGTTATTAGATAAATACGTTGAATATGGAATTATTTCAAAAGATGAAGCACAAGCTATGCAAAAATATATGGCTGAATTTTCAGAAAAAGCTCGTAATGAACAAATGTTTATTGGGGTAGCTGGGCCTCGAGGACCAAAAGCCCCTAAACCAGAATCTGAGACAAAAGAAGAATCTAAAACTTCTAAAACACAAAACGCTTCAACTGAAAAAGGCGAAGTAGAATCAAAAGCTCCTAAAGCTCGACAAGAGACTGAAAATAAAGGAACAACAGAATCAAAAGCTCCTAAAGCTCGACAAGAGACTGAAAATAAAGGAACAACAGAATCAAAAGCTCCTAAAGCTCGACAAGAGACTGAAAATAAAGGAACA
>NZ_JAGAVR010000076.1:0-3800 GCF_017941855.1 Turicibacter sp.
AAAGCCCCTTGCCATCCGATTTGAATCATGGTGTCTTTATCCAAAATCGATTCTTTTTGATGACGTGGTTTGTCCTGTAATAAATTACGCGTCGATTTCTCCATTCCAATCGCGATAGCTGGTAAACTATCTGTCACTAAGTTAATAAATAATAAATGCACTGAGTAAAAGGGTACCGGTAAAGCAAATAACGTTGCAAATAAGACGCATAAAATTCCCGAGAAATTCCCTGATAATAAATACTTGATTGTATTTTTAATATTGGCATAGACATTTCTACCCGTCATAATCGCCTTCACAATCGTTGCAAAATTATCATCCGTTAAAATCATAGAAGCGGCATCTTTTGAAACTTCTGTTCCGGTAATTCCCATCGCAATTCCGATATCAGCCGCTTTAAGTGCTGGCGCATCATTCACACCATCCCCTGTCATCGCGACTAAATGTCCAAGTTCTTGCCAAGCTTGTACAATACGAATTTTATGAGCCGGAGCAACACGCGCATACACTGAAATCTGTTCTAACTTTTCATGTAACTCGGCATCAGACATCGCATCGAGTTCGTTTCCGTCTAAAACAAGATCCCCCTCTTGATAAATTCCAATTTGCTTAGCAATACTTTTTGCGGTTACTTTATGATCCCCTGTAATCATAATTGGCTTAATTCCAGCCTGTAAACAGTCCGCTACCGCCTCTGCACTTTCAACACGAGGAGGGTCCATTAATGAAATCAATCCAAGGAAGGTTAAATCGTACTCATCCTCAAGTGTTAGAGCCGAATCATCATGTGTTTTCATCGCAAATCCAAGTACTCGAAGTCCTTGCTCTGCAAACTGCTGATTCGTTTGTTCAATTTTCTCAATTTGTTCTGGTGTGAAATCAAAAATTCCATCTGGTGTTAATACAGAGGTACAACGTTTGATTAATTCATCGGTTGCCCCTTTAACAAACATCGTATACTCGCCACCCACTACTTGAAGTGTACTCATCATTTTACGATCAGAATCAAATGGTAGTTCTGATAATCTCGTATATTCTTGACGTAAATCTAATTCATCCATTTGATATTTTTCAAGTAAATCAACTAAAGCAAGTTCTGTTGGATCTCCAATTCGCTGATCAGCTGTTGTCGTGGAATCATTACAAAGACCGCACGCTAAAATTAATAAGTGATCCGCTTCTTGATGTGGATTTAATCCATCTGCATCGACTAAATGATGGTTGACATAAACTTGCTGTGCAATCATTTTATTTTGGGTTAACGTTCCTGTTTTATCTGAACAAATCACAGACACTGACCCTAAACTTTCCACGCTATTTAAATTTTTGATGATGGCATTTTCTTTCGCCATTTTTTGTGTCCCAATCGCTAAAACAATCGTTACAATGGATGCTAATGCTTCTGGTATTGCGGCAACCGCTAAAGCTACAGCAAACATCATAGCATCAAGCGTCGTTGCCCCTTGTAAATCGTTTAAAATATAAACAAAGATACAGATTCCAATAATGACGAATGATAACTTTTTACTGAAGTTATCTAAGTTACGTTGAAGCGGTGTTTTACGCGCCTCTGTTTCATTCATCATCGTGGCAATTTTACCAATCTCGGTCTCCATCCCAACGTTTGTGACAATCGCAGTTCCACGACCATAAGTCACAAGACCGCTCGAGAAAACCATATTAATTTGATCTCCAAGAGGACAATCTTGTTTCTCAATCATCGCTGTACTTTTATCAACACTCACCGATTCACCGGTTAGGGAGCTTTCATTAACTTGTAAACTGTAAGCTTCAATTAAGCGTGCATCAGCACTGACAACATCTCCCGCTTCAAGTAATAAAATATCCCCAATCGTTAATTCAGTCGATGGAATTTCTTGCTTGATTCCACCACGAATGACTTTTGCCTGTGGTGTTGATAAAGCCTTTAAACTTTTTAATGATTGACGTGCCTTAACTGTTTGCACGGTTCCTAAAATCGCATTTAATGAAATGACAACTAAAATAACGATGGCACTTTCTAAATGACCCGAAAGCATTGAAATAACAGCTGCCGCAATTAAGATTAGAACTAAAAGGTCCTTAAATTGCGAAATAAATACCATGAAGACAGATTCTTCTTTTTCCTCAAGCAATTGATTTGGCCCATATTGCTCAAGACGTTTAATCGCTTCTTCCTCACTTAAACCTAAATGAGATGTTCGATAGCGAGAACATACTTCTTCAATCCCTTGCTCATAAACCTTTTTCTCCACTTTAATTCCTCCTCGTATCCTAACATACACTGAATTTTAAAAGGACAAACCATCCCACTAATGGTGAAGAAGCCCTCACCCGTGCAAGGTTTTAAAGGTTAAACTTTTTATCCATCTCTTTTCAAGATCATCGCAACAATAAAATAATCATCCAACTGTTTGACTGAACCGATAAGTTCTATGCTTCTTTTTGGCGGCTCTTTTTTAAAATTAAAAGACCGATGACGGCACAGCCAAGTAATAAAAGAATCCATTTACCTGAATCATAATATCCCATGACGTTTTTCCATTCATCTGCTAACCAATAACCAAGCCCCATCAGTAACGTATTCCATACCGCAATTCCTAATGTTGAAGCAAGTAAAAAGGTACTGACACGTTGTTTCGTGATTCCTGCGATAAAGGAAATATAGGTTCTAAATAACGGAATGACACGTCCAAGTCCTACTGAATAAGTTGCATACTTTACATAAAACTGACGTGTTGATTCAATTCCTTTTCGTGTACTCGGATACTTTTTCATCATTCGATCGATCACTGCGTTTCCACCTGTATATCCGATACTATAACAAATCATTGAGCCTATTAAACCAGCCATAATACTGATTAAAATCGCAAGCATAATTGAATCTCCACTTGCTAAAACCATGGCTCCTGACAGTGGTAGAATCACTTCACTTGGAAGTGGGAGACACGCATATTCTAAAATTATAAATAAAAACATGGCGACGAGTCCGTACTGCGTCATAAATTCAATCATTAAATCCACTCTTGGTTCACTCACCCTTCTTAAATGTATAACCGTTTCTCTTAATCATATTGAGGATGAGAATTCTTTATTACCAGTTTATTTCGATGTTTGCTGTGAGATGGATAACATGAGAACTCGTATTTTTGGCAACAAAAAAACGAGCCTCATTAAAAGCTTAACTCCTTTTAATAAAGCTCGTTTAAATTTGATTGACGATACAAATCAAGCAAAAAATAGTATGAGCCTTATTAAAAGTCCGATTACTTCTAATAAGTCTCGTTTAATGAAGTCGTTAGCAAAATCATAAAAAGATGAATTAAGCTACGTCCTTCACGACATGACCAGAGGAACTACCCTACTATCATTTAGTATTGCCCAAGCACTTGATTGTTAATATAAATCAAATACAAGGGACCTCCTCGCGATTGTTGACCATGTCTCACCAAAATCAACATTTGGTGTGAACTACTCCCTTATTGATAACTAATATAGCATCAATTTATTATTTTGTGAACCCCCATTTTGAATTTTTTCCATATATTTCTCAGTGATTTAAGTAGAAATTTAAACCCTCATCTTTTTTGTGCACGATCGGCGACACGATTAATAGGATGCATAGCTATAGCTACAGGTTTTCATCTATTATTTAAATTGAAGAGGTTGTAAACTTATTATTACCACGCTGTCTTGATTTTTCTAAGTTGTTCGTTGCCAACTTAATTTGTTGATCGATTGCCTCTTCTGAATCTAGGATGCCACTGCTAATCCCTGCACTAATCGTCAGACGTCTATCT
>NZ_JAGAVR010000077.1:0-5445 GCF_017941855.1 Turicibacter sp.
AAATAAAAAAAAACGCTAGTTTAACTAGCGTTTTTCACCTAAAAAAGCTGCACCGATAATTCCCGCATCATTTCCAAGCGTTGCAACTACGATATCTGCAAATTTTTCATTTTTATATAAAATATGTTTTCTAATTTCAGTGTCTAAGCCATCCAAAATAATATCGCTTGATTTAGAAACTCCTCCACCAATTGCAATAATGTGAGGATCAAGGGTATTGATTATACCCGCAATCCCAATAGCTAAATATGACTTAAATCGTTGAATAATTTGTTTAGCTATTTTATCTTCCTCTCGATAAGCATCAAATACCATTTTTGCTGTAATAGTCTCTAGTTTCCCCTCACATTTAGCATAAATTGAGGTATTCTTATTTTCCGCTAATAAATGTTGGGCATATTTAATAATAGCTGTCGCTGAACAGAAAGTTTCAAAGCACCCGTTATTTCCACAATTACAATTAAAATAATTTTCTCCAATCACAACATGCCCAATTTCTGAGGCCATTCCATGAGCTCCTGTAAATGGAATTCCATTAATAATAATTCCTCCACCAACACCAGTTCCAAGTGTTAGCATAACAGCGATAGGATGTCCTTTCATACTTCCAAAATGACTTTCTGCAATAGCTGCTACTGTTGCATCATTTTCAACATAAGTATTAACAGTTGGGAACATTTCTTTTAGCTTATCCACAATATTAACCTGGTGCCATCCAAGGTTAACACATGTTACTTCACCCTTTTGATTGATAAAACTAGGAATTCCAACACCAATCGATCCAATTTCTTGCATCGTTAAATGAGATTCATCTAATAAACTCATGACAAGATTAAAAATATCTTGCATAACCTTATCAAAACCAGCCTCAGAATCTGTCACACAATCTCTTTTCACTATAATTTCGCCAAATTCATTGACGATTCCTGCTTTAATTCCTGTTCCTCCGATATCAATTCCAACAAACTTCATTCTCAAACACACCCCTATTAGAAATTAGCTAATTTTAATAATTTTGTATTTTTATAATTATGAATGACCTTAGATACCTCAAATACAGTTCCATTCGTTAAAAATACTGTATTTTCAATTACTAAAGTCGGATCATTTTCTGATAATTGTAATAACTGTGCCGATTCACTATCCAACTTATCAGCATAAATAATCTTATCTGCAAATCCAATGCTCAATTTTAAATCATTGATAATAAAACTATAAATAGACCTATGAGCAATTTCTTCGCTCATATAAGGAATCACATTTTTATTTAAATAAGTATATTCAACCGCAAATGGCTCCTCGTTAACATATCTTAATCGTTCTAAGAAATAAATATCCGTTCCAACATCACACTTCATCTGTTTAGCTAAATCTTCATCTGCATTAATGACCATGAGATTTATTAATTTGCTTTCAATTTTTTTATCAGGAAAATCTCTCGTAAGTCCTTTTAAATTTTCTAAACTCACATAATCTTGTAATGAAGCCTCTCTAATAAAAATACCACTACCTTGCACTTGGTAAACATAACCTTTATTAACAAGCATCGCAATGGCCTTTCTAATTGTTGTTCGACTTACCTGATATTTTTCAATTAAATCTTCTTCACGAGGTAATTTTTTCACTTCATTATACTTCCCCGAAAGTAAATCCGCTTCAAGTTCTGATACTATTTGCTTATATTTTGTACTCATAAAATAACACCTTCTGCCTCAAATATCTTAAATACATTATAACAAATCAAATATAGGTTTACAAATTATAATCAGAAAACACTTTTAAATTAAATGATATAGATCCTATTTCATCTGTTATAAAACGAAAAGCTGGATAAACTTATCCAGCTTTTCGTTTTATAATAAATCTAGTAAATTATTTTCTAAAATATATTCCTCTAAAATCCAGCCATTCTCATAAATTTCAGTCGCAGCATCAATTCCGACATAGCGTAAATGCCAGGGTTCATATTGATAACCCGTTAATAACGTTTTATCCTCTGGATATCTAATAATAAAACCAAATCGATGTGCATTCTCAGCTACCCATTTCCCTTCTTCTGTTTCACCAAACTCAACCGTTAACTCTTCATTAACAGAATCCGATGTAATATCAACTGCGAGTCCCGTTTGATGTTCACTATGACCGGCTCTTGCACTATAGGTATCAGCTGCTTCTCCACCATCTGTAAAAACATATCGATCATATAAGGCAACTTGAGTTACATATGAACGATATCCACTGCGGGCTGTTAAATTATAACCATATGATTTGGCGACAATAAACATTTGCTTCAGTGCATCCGCTGCAGATTTTCGTAAGTAATTAGACTCATTAGTGCTATCCCTATTATAAAGAGGAACTTCTAGTAACACTAAATCATCTGGTTCATACTCATCAGATAAGCGATAATTCTTATTGACTAAAACCGTTAAATTTTCTGGATTGTTAACCCAGACAATTTTTTCATAGAAATTTCCCATCACAAAGGCATGTAATTCTTCCTTTTTATGATTAAAGTAATTCACAACACTTAATCCTACTACAAAAAATAAGACAGTTGAAATTACCATGAGTCTAAGTTGTTTTTTCGAACAATATTGATAAGCCAATTTAATCACCTACCTCAATTCAAATTTTTTAATTGATTTATTATGGACCATTTATTTACCTTTATTTCAACTTTTTAAAAATTCGTGTCACAAAAATCACCTTTTGAGCGTTATAAGATTGTAAAGAAAATTTATTCATTTAATGCTACACTTAAATTTAACGTATGACGAAAGGGGAATGAATGGTGACTCATGAACAATTAAATGCTTCATTCTCAGATGGGGGAGAAATCGAGTTAAATGAAGCAATCACCCTATATGGCCAAAATCTCATGAGATATTGTCACAATATTTTGTGTGATTATCATGAAGCTGAAGATGTCGTACAAATGACATTTGTTAAAGCTTATCAAAAAAGGCATCAATTTAGGAGCGGTAGTTCATTATCTGCTTGGCTTTATCGTATTGCTTATCATCACTGCATGGATATTCTTAGAAAGCGAAAGCTTCTCTTCTTTCTCCCAAAGCAAGAAAATGATCATCACATGAGTGAAGAAGTTAAAGAGGCATTAGCAAAGTTATCCACAATGGAGCGCGCGTTAATTTTCAACCGCATTATCGAGGAGCGTGACTACAAAGAGCTTGAAGTTATTTACAATCTGCCCGCTGCCACGCTTCGTAAACGATATGAACGTGCAAGGAAAAAGTTATCTGAACAATTAATTGAAACTTTACCAAATGGGAGCGTGATGATGAATGAAATTTAATACCCAAGAACAACAACTAAGACAATTACTTGAGCAGATTGATACACCAAAGGTCGACAACTTACACGAAAAGGTTCACCAAAGACTGACTCAAAAATCACCTTTTTCTAAAGGACTAAAAATGACATTAGCCACTTGTCTTTGTCTATTTTTAGCACTTCCTGTTGCTGCCTCAACTCCAACTTTTCAAAAGCTCGTCTATCTTATCAGCTCTGAAATGATTGATGCCCTTCAACCGATTAATTTAGTGAGCGAAGATAATGACATCAGACTCGAAGTATTAGGCGCGTTAAATGATGAGGAACAAGTCGTTATCTACCTCACACTACAAGATTTAAACGGAGATATCTTAGACGAAACACTCGACATTTACAATTACACACTTGATGGAGTCAGTATTTTAAATATACAAACCATTGATTACAATAAGGAAACAAAAACAGCAACCCTTCGCTTACAAGGTAACGGTGGAAAACACCTAAACGGAAAAAGCATCCGTTTTGGAATTCAATCATTCTTAACCAATAAAAAATTCTATGATAACATGGATGTTCCTTTAGATTGGAATGAACTGTTATCCACAACTCCCGAAATTATCACGTTGGGTGAGCATGATTCCTCAGGTGGTAGTGGTCTGATTACAGTGAATGACACAGCTATTCAAGTGTTAAAACCTAATCAAATGGACATTAAAATTCCAGGTCTTGATTTCGTAACCATTACAAATGTTGGTTATGTCAATAATCGCCTTCATATCCAAACAAGATGGCTAGAAGATAACATCGATGATCATGGTTATTTCTATTTCACTGATTCATCTAATCGTAGAGTCAATAATAAAAGTTGGAGCATTAGCTATGGTGTTAATGAAAACAATGAAACTGAATATGGGCGTATCATGACAGAATATATATTCGAAATCTCTCCAGAAGAACTTTCCACTTTCAATCTCCACGGAGATTTTGTTTCAAATGATACTTATACTGAAGGAAATTGGAATGTGAAATTCAAACTAGACTCAACAACTGAGATGTTTACTCAAAAAACAGATATTAAACAAGGGAGCACCACAGTGGCTGAAGTAAAAATTTCTCCTCTTGGAATCACGTTAAATATCGTAGGAGAATTAATACCTGAAGATTGGCAAGTTTCTTTAATTTTAAAAGATGGCGCTAGAAAAACACTTTCTTCAAGAACTTCGATGACCATTCAAGATGAAACAACATTAAAGTTTTCTGACCCAACCTTATTAAAGCTTGAAAATATTGAAGCTATCCAAATCAATGACACGATAATCCCCCTACCAGAATAGGAGAACATCATGCTAACTATCTTTTATACCTTTATCGGATTATTCATCCCCTGTCTCCTACTTGGAACACTACTCTACTTACTTGTCGTTCTTTGCCTATGGTTCACTAAAAAACGACAATACTTTACCTTCAAAAGATGCCTTATCGAATTTACATTTTGTTGTTATTTGATTGCCCTCGCTAATCTAACTGGACTTTTTAACATTAGACTTTCTTATTTCTTCAGTTTTCATGCCACACCTAACCTAATCCCAATCCTCAATACACTACGTGAAGTTTTTGAGTACGGACCTTACGTTTTAAAACAAGTTTTCTTAAATGTTGCCCTATATGTTCCATTTGGAATATTAGTTTCACTATTACTAAGAAAACCTACATTACTTCAACTCCTACTATTAGCTGGATGCACATCCTTACTAATAGAAACTCTACAATATTTTGGAAGACGATTTGCTGATATCGATGATTTACTTTCTAATATAATAGGAGCCTTACTCGGATATCTTCTGATCAAACTCATCAAAAAAGCCATTGACTAATCAACGGCTTTTTCTTTTAAGCAATATATTGTTCAATATAATTAGGAATCTCTTCAGGATTTAAATCCAAGATAAATCCTAATTCTTCATTCAATAACTTTTCGGCTATTTCAAAAACTTCATCATCACTTTTATTTAATCGTGTTCCTTTAAAATCTTCTAAAGTTCGATATGAGTAAATTGTCTTGACAATCGTGATTAAGTCACTACAATTTCCTTGCTTCACCATACATCGGAATTTCTGGTTTCGTTCTCGATCATCTTTTATCCATAATAA
>NZ_JAGAVR010000078.1:0-3789 GCF_017941855.1 Turicibacter sp.
AAATAATTTATCAGTAGGGGCTCAAAGTCAAGCTGTTGAAATTAAAACAATTAAACAAGTAGATGAGAATGGAATTTCTAATCTTCCAAATTTATTCTAATTAAAAAGCTACACAATATGTGTAGCTTTTTATTACAAAAATACAATTCAAATAGTTTTATATTTAGTAATTAAGGGAGAAAGTATATGCAATCAATTAATGAGATTTTAACGGAGGCGATTACGCTTAAAGCCTCAGATATTCATATTACAGTAGGGGTACCAGTGATGATTCGTTTAAGGGGAGAATTACGCCCCTTAAATGATGACGTCTTAGCACCGTCAATTGTGACAGCATTAGCACATGAAATTACTCCGCAAGATCATTTTGAAAGCTTTCAAGAAAATTATCAGCTAGATTTTTCTCATAGTATTCCGGGGGTTTCACGTTTTCGTGTAAATGCTTATTATCAACGTGGCCAAATGGCACTGGCTATTCGACCGATTCCAAATAAAATTCCTACATTTGAAGAACTTGAGTTACCTCCTATTTTAAAAGCTTTTATGGATAAACCACGCGGGCTTGTGTTAGTAACTGGTCCTACAGGTTCAGGTAAATCAACCACGTTAGCTGCCATGATTAATTATGTGAATCAAAACGCCCATAAGCATATTATTACGCTTGAAGATCCGATTGAGTTTCAGCATAAACATAATAAATGTGTGATTAATCAAAGGGAAATTGGATCAGATGTGAAGGATTTTAATTCTGCATTACGTGTTGCCCTTCGCCAGGATCCAGATATTATTTTAGTAGGGGAGATGCGCGATTTAGAAACTATACAAATTGCTTTAACAGCAGCTGAAACAGGCCATTTAGTGATTGGAACGCTACATACTTCATCAGCCGCTTCAACGATTGAACGTATTATTGATGTTTTCCCAGCAGAGAAGCAAACTCAAATTCGTATGCAGTTAGCTGGAAGTCTAGTTGGGGTAGTAGCGCAGCGTCTATTTAAGCGTCAAGATAGTGATGGTCGTAAAGCTGTGTGTGAGATTATGGTCAATACTCCTGCTATCGCAAATTTAATCCGTCAAGAAAAAGTTTATCAAATTCCAAGTGTCATCCAAACGAGTAAAGAGATGGGGATGCAAACCATGGAAATGGCAATTAAAGAACAGATGATGTATGGGGTCATTGGAATGGAAGATGCAAAAGCATATTTAGAATAAAAAGAAGTGGTAGAGAAATAGCGTATAGTATGATGAAAGGAGGTTTTCGTTTGTTTTACTTATTACTTTTATTTTTGGGAGCTGCTCTTGGGTCCTTTTACCACGTCGTGGGTTACCGGATGCCAATCGGAGAAAACTGGGTGAGCGACCGTTCGAGATGTCCGGGGTGTGGACATCAACTGACAGCTATTGAATTAATGCCGATTCTCTCATATATCATTCAGGGTGGAAAATGTCGTGAATGTAAAATGCACATTAAGCCGATTTATTTATTATCAGAAATCGTAGCGGGACTTCTATTTGTGTTCCCGGTTTGGTTTTATGGTTTTGAAGGATTTGAAACAGGACATATTTTTGTTGCGTGGGCCTTTCTCTCAATGCTAATCATCATCACCGTGTCGGACATTTATTATCAATTGATTCTTGATAAGGTGTTGCTGTTTTGGGGAGCTATCATCGTTTTTTTATATGTGCTTTATCCACAACTCGATTTGATGAGTGCTTTGGTAAGTGGAGTCGTTGGTTTTTTGACACTTTACGTCATTGGATTACTCGGACAACTTTTATTTAAGAAAGAGGCACTAGGTGGTGGAGACATCAAACTTTATGCTGTCGTTGGTTTTGTTCTTGGAATAGCGCCAACCTTTTTATCTATTTTTATCGCGTCAGTTATTGCTTTAAGTTATATTTTATTATTTATGAAAGATAAAGCAAAAGTCATTGGGTTCGGGCCATTTATTGCAATGGCCTCGTATATTTGTTTGTTTTATGGGCAGTCGTTATTAGATTGGTATTTTAATTTATTTTAGAAAAGGAAAGTCATTTGACTTTCTTTTTTGAATTGGATAAAATAGGTTTTTGTTTTATAGCAGGAGGTTTAGAGAATGAATTTTCTAACAAAAAGATTGAATGTAGGGTTATTAGTATTTTTAGTTGCAGCTGTTGGATTGAGTTGCTTTGGATTATTTATGAATGACTTGCCAAAGGGACATGATTTATCGTTTCATTTAGCGAGAATTGAATCGTTATCTGAAGGGATCCGATTTGGAGAATTACCGGTTCGAATTTATCCACATTATTTTAAAGGGTACGGATATGCAAATGGTCTTATGTATCCCGATTTATTTTTATATCCCGCTGCCTTTCTTTGTTTAACAGGGATAGGTGTCATTTGGGCATATAAAGGCTTGATTTTAGTGTGTACAATTTTGACTGCTATTTTTATGTATCGTACGCTAATAAAGATTACCCGTCAGGAGTGGGCATCAAGACTTGGGATGCTTCTTTATACGGTATCGTTATACCGAGTTGTTGATGTTTGGACAAGAGCAGCACTGGGAGAAGTGCTAGCGTTTATGTTTATTCCATTTGTTTTACTAGGAATTTACTATATCTTTTTTGATGATGACCGACAATGGTATGAGTTAACGATTGGATTTACAGGAATTTTCTTATCTCATTTACTGAGCGGAGCTATGTGGTCATCTGTTATGGTTGTGATTTGTATTGTGTTTATTCCAAAGATGATTAAAGAACCTAGACGATTATGGAATTTAATTAAAGCAACAGGAATGACGATTTTGTTAGTTAGTTTTTTCCTATTTCCAATGTTTGAACAGTTAATGGACCAAAAACTTAAAATGTCTGAAGATATTGCGTATTATTTAGGTGATTCTGTTTTACCATTAAAGGCTATTTTTTTAGATTCAAAAATTGAAGGTCATCCTAATGAGTGGTTTCCTGGTGGAATTGGATTTTCAGTAATGGGGATTATTGCGATAGGTTTGGCAGCACAGATTCAAGAAATTCCTAAAAAATTATCAGTTGTTGCCTGGGGAAGTGTCATCATTAGTCTTGTTGTATTAGTGATGATGAGTGATATTTTCCCATGGTATGAAGTTTTAAAGTATGCTAAAGTCTTTGAAAGTCTTCAGTTTGTGTGGCGATTATTAATGATAGCAACGTCATTATTAGTTTTAGCTTTTGCTATTTTTTATTCATATTCAACGAGCTATGCTAAAGTGTTAGGGATTTTAACGGTAATCCTTAGTGTCATAGTTGGGGTAGAAGCGCAAATTGAAACGTTGAGATATATGACGAAAGTAGATTCAAGTCTTTTAGTTCGCGAGGAGATATCAGAGTATGCAGTTAATGATCGTGATTATCCGGTTGGAAATTCTGAATATGTCCCTTTAAAAACTAATATTATCAATATGTATGGACTTGAAAATCGATATCGTGTAAATCAAGAAATTGAATACAAAACAAAACAAGAGGGGACAACGATTACCATTGAATTCGAAGGGCAGACTCAACCAGACTTACAAGTTGAAGTGCCGCTACTTTATTACAAGGGTTATGGTGCTAAACTAGAGGGTCGATCACTTGAAGTGATATCAGGTAGCAATGGAGCTGTTAGTTTTGTTATTCCAGAAGTTGTAGGAAATGGAATAGTTGTGGTTTCCTATGAAGGAACAACATTACAACATATAACGCTTGGTATTAGTATTATTAGTTTCATTGCTTTTATTTTAATTGTAGGCCGTTCCAAACTTAAAAAAATATAAATCAAAGGGG
>NZ_JAGAVR010000079.1:0-18723 GCF_017941855.1 Turicibacter sp.
AAATTTTTAAAATCTAATATTAGAACCCTTTTTCTAGCTTAAATAATATCAAAAATCATTTCTCCATAAAAAATTAAAACTCTCTTTTTGATTTCTCACCTCCCCTAAGGGGGGACAATTAAATAATAAAAAAAGTATTTTTCTAACTAAAATTCAACTTTTTTAAACCACTATTTTCGACAATAACAAACAGTTATATACAAACAATTCACAACCATGTGGACAAAAAACGACACTTATCTACAGTTTATTCACAAGATATCAACAAGCAAAAACTTCGTTAAATCGACACTTTCAGACACTTATCCTCAATATCCACAAAGCTTATTATTATTGTTATTATAAAAAAAATATAATATATAATAATAACAAAAAAAGACGTGAATCGACAGACTCACATCTCTATTTAAAAACTGTGTATAAAGACTATTAAATTAAATTTAAATGAGTTAACGTTCTCTTTAATTGAGCAATGGGTAATCCCATGACACTATAATAATCTCCAGAAATAGATTTTACTAATTCAAACCCTTTTCCTTGAATTCCATAAGATCCTGCCTTATCCATTGGTTCTCCACTTTTAATATAATTTAAAATCCATTCATCTGTAACATAATAAAATTCAACATCCGTAATATTAACGAAACTTGTTAATAACTCTTTTTCTTTATTAATAATACTTACACCTGTCATAACCTGATGTTTACGTCCTGATAAATTTTTTAACGTATTAAATGCATCTTCTTCATTTTTTGGTTTACCTAAAATTTTTCCATCACAGACAACAATCGTATCCGCACCAATAACAGTTTCACTTTCAAAAAGATCAGCAACTGCACAAGCCTTTTGAATTGCTAAATCTTGAACTTGACCTGCTACATCTAAATCAGCATCCATTACCTCATCTACAGCACTAACAACCACTCTATGTTCAATTCCAGCTAACTCTAATAATTCTTTTCGTCTTGGAGACTGTGACGCTAAAATAATTCCCATAATCAACACTCCTTTTTATTTATCCACATTTCAATGTCGAATTCTGATAACAGATTCGACATCTAATATAATTAAAAATTATAACATATACAGGAGATTCTATATGACTATCTAAATAATCTCTGCTAAATTATCAGACTACCAAGAAGTTTTCCAAATGATGCTCAATTTATACGAAGACACTCTCCAATAATCATAAACCTCTGAAGAAAAATTCAAATAAAGAAATTATCTTCTTCAGCAAATTAGAGCAATAGGGATGGAAAAAACATCTTATATGTGGATAAACATATCATCTTCTTACAAGAAAAGCATAAACTTTTAATAAAAAAATAATTTTAAAATATATGAGAATATTTTTAACTTTAAAGAACTAGACTAAACAATATAAATTTTTAATATTTATCATTGACTAAAATTAGTTAAGTGTATAAGATATTAATAAGTCAATATCTACGTTGAAAAGGAGAGTACCTTTTAATTAAGTCAAAGCGAGTCAGGGACGGTGGGAGCCTGATATGGCGTTAAAAGCGAAGAACACCTTGGAGTTACTTATCGAAAGCAATTATTTGTAAGTAGGCTAAGTCGTACACCTGCGTTAAAGGGAAAGGGTAAGAATATTCTATTCTTAAACTAGGGTGGTACCGCGGATCAACAGTCATTCGTCCCTTTTGGGCGAAGACTGTTTTTTTTGTTGCCGGAGGTGGAATTCATGTACGAAAGCAAGTTATCTCTCATTGAAACACAAAAAGGAATCAAAAAAATTAAAGATTTTTTTCAAACAGAATTAGCAAAAGAATTAAATCTACTTCGAGTATCAGCCCCTTTATTTGTCCCATCAGATAGTGGACTAAATGATAATTTAAATGGAGTTGAACGTCCAGTAAGCTTTGATTTATTATCAGGGGAAACTATTCAAATCGTTCATTCACTTGCTAAGTGGAAACGTAAAGCCTTAAAAGACTATGGATTTTCTATAGATGAAGGGTTATACACAGATATGAACGCGATTCGAAGAGATGAAACTTTATCTAATATCCATTCGATCTATGTTGATCAATGGGATTGGGAAAAAATTATTCTTGAGGAAAACCGCACGACACAGAATTTATACTCAATTGTTCAACAAATTTATCGTGCACTAGTTGAGACGGAAAAAAGTTTATTAAAGACTTATCCACAACTCACCAAAAAATTGCCTGATGAAATTACATTTATTACGAGCCAAGAGTTAGAAAATTTATATCCTAATTTATCTCCAAAAGAAAGAGAAGATGAAATTTGCAAAAAGTATGGCGCTGTTTTTATTTCGCAAATTGGGAAGGTTTTAAACTCTGGCAAAGTTCATGATTTACGAGCACCTGATTACGATGATTGGGAACTAAATGGGGATATCTTACTCTATAATCCCATCTTAAAAAGGGCTTTTGAAATTTCATCAATGGGAATTCGTGTAGATAAACAAGCTCTACTTCATCAACTAGAGGTGACCGATACAATGGATCGATTGAATTTACCATATCATCAAGATTTGATAAATGGTCGATATCCATTTACTGTTGGTGGTGGGATTGGACAATCTCGCTTATGTATGTTTTTCTTAGAAAAAATGCATATCGGTGAAGTTCAAAGTTCAATTTGGCCTGTGGATATCATTGAGCAGTGTAAGCAACAAAATATTCATTTATTATAAAAGGAGGACCTATTAATGGAAAAAATCGTTGTACGTCAATTATTTAGAAATTTAGATCGTTATGCTAACCAAGTGGTTGAAATTAACGGATGGGTTCGTAACAATCGCGCTCAAAAAGCATTTGGATTCTTAATGATCAATGATGGATCATTCTTTGAAACAATCCAAGCTGTATATGAAGAAAATTTAGAAAACTTTAAAGAAGTTCAAAAATTTCGTGTTGGTTCTGCTGTAACAGTTCGCGGATTAGTTTATCCTACACCAGGCTCAAAACAACCATTTGAAATTAAAGTACAAGAAGTTATTCTTGAAGGAGATTGTCCAGAAAACTATCCAATCCAACCAAAACAACATACTCGTGAATTCTTACGTGAAGTGGCACACTTACGTCCACGTACTAACCTATTCTCAGCAGTATTCCGTGTTCGTTCATTAGTAGCATACGCTATCCATAGCTATTTCCAAGAAAAAAACTTCGTTTATGTGCACACTCCAATTATCACTGGATCAGATGCTGAAGGTGCAGGAGAAATGTTCCAAGTTACAACGTTAGATTTCAATGACGTACCACGCACTGAAGAAGGAGCAGTAGATTTCAAACAAGATTTCTTCGCAAAATCTACAAACTTAACGGTATCAGGACAGTTAGAAGCTGAAACATTCGCTTTAGCATTACGTGATGTGTATACATTCGGACCGACGTTCCGTGCAGAAAACTCAAATACACAACGTCATGCTGCTGAGTTCTGGATGATTGAACCAGAAATCGCATTTGCCGACTTACAAGACGATATGGATTTAGCTGAGGGTATGATTAAATACATCATCAACTATGTATTAGAAAATGCCCCTGAAGAAATGAAATTCTTTAATCAATTCGTAAGCAAAGGTGTATTAGATCGTGTTAAAGCTGTGGCAGAATCAGACTTCAAACGTTTACCATACACAGAGGCAATTGAAATTTTATTAAAAGCAGATAAAAAATTCGAAAACCCAGTTTCATGGGGAATTGACTTATCCACAGAACATGAACGTTACTTAACAGACGAAGTATTCAAAGCGCCTGTTTTCGTAACAGACTATCCAAAAGATATTAAAGCATTCTACATGCGATTAAATGATGATCAAAAAACAGTTGCTGCAATGGACCTTTTAGTACCAGGTGTTGGTGAATTAATCGGTGGTTCTCAACGTGAAGAACGTTTAGAAATTTTAGAGCAACGTATGGATGAAATCGGAGTACCAAAAGAAGAATTAGACTGGTATTTAGACTTACGCCGTTATGGTGGTGTAAAACATGCTGGATTCGGTTTAGGATTTGAGCGTATGATTATGTACATCACTGGTGTTGAAAATATTCGCGACGTTGTACCATTCCCACGTACACCAAAAAATGCAGAATTCTAAGATATCCACAAGAAAAACTCTCCTCATGGAGAGTTTTTTAATTTAATATAATGTGTAACCGTATACAATTATAAGTCCTTTCTAAATTACGATATAATTAAACTATTATAATAGGGTAATTATACACTAAGAAAGGGTGATGACATTGGCCACGATGAAAGACGTTGCAAAATTAGCAGGGGTTTCCTTATCAACAACATCTTATGCACTAAATGGAAGCAATAAAATTAGTGACGCAACAAGGCAGAAAGTTTTAGAAGCAGCTAAACAACTTAACTTTTCTCCAAACGCAGCTGCTAGGTCTTTAAAAACAAAAAAAACAAAAATTATTGGTGTTATTTTAAGTGATTTTATCGGTCCATACTTTAGCAGTTTATTAGCTGGAATTCAACATCAAGTACGAGAAGACGGATACGATGTTATTGTTATCTCAGGTATTGAAACAGGAGAACGATTTATTAGACAAAAACTTGTAGATGGAATGATTATGTTAAATCCAGCTATTGAAGATAGCGTAATAGGCGCTTATGCTAGTCACGAAACACCTTTTATCCTAATGGATCGCAAACTCGAAGGCGATGGAATTTATAACGTCATGATTAACAACCATGATGCTTTTACACAAATTATGAAACATCTAGTTCAACAAGGTAGTAAAAAAATTGCCTATATGAGTGGGGATACATTTGCATCTGACAATAACTATCGTCATGATGCTTATCAACAAGTCTTAAAAGATTATGAACTAACGTATTCAAGAACTTTTGAGTGTGATTATACAAAAGAAAAGGCATATCAAATCGTAAAACATTTAATTGAAAAACAAGAGGTTGACTTTGACACATTAGCCTGTGCTAATGACTTGATGGCAGTCGGAGCCATTGAAGCCTTTAAAGAAGCTGGAATCAATATTCCTAATGATATCATTGTTTCGGGATTTGATGATATTGAACTTTCACAATATTGTTATCCACAAATCACGACCTATCATATCGATCGCTATCAATGGGGGAGAAAAGCGGGCGAAATTATGATGCGTGCGATTAATAAAGAAGAAGGAATTCATACGCATGAATTTACAGGATATTTAATTGAGCGTGATTCAACAAAAAAGGCATCGAATTAATTTCGATGCTTTTTTAAAGGGGGAAAAACAGATGAATTACAAGTGGATTATTGAAAATCAAGTAGCTATCTCTTTAGAATCGCGAGAAAAATTATCATCAGAATCAATCTTTCAAACAATTGTAACCATTGAAAAAGAAGATTTCCGTTTAATTTGGAAATGGAATGACTCTAGTGAAGTTAGACACTATATGTATACTGTGGGCAATTATCCTAATCCAACAGAATTTGAACTTTATGAATTTCAACAATTTATTAACTATGAAATTAAACATCGTCGAAAGATTCTTTTATGGTTTCAATCAATCGATATGCAAGAAATTTATTTTAACTATTTAAAAATAAATCATCCACAAGTAGAGTTACCATTAAAGCTTGAACACTGTAAAGCATGCTATGAAAAGGGATGTTTAACTGATTTATTTTGTCATACTTCTTCCATAGAAGATGGAATTAAAATTTTATCAACAGGAGAACTACTTTCATCAAGAAAAGTTCGTAAAGAAGATATCAACGTTTTAAGAATGGAATCGAGAAATGCAGCTGGCGATCCTGTGGACTATTTTGATTATGTCATGCTGTCTTACGGTAACTGTTTTTCCGGAGATCGTTTAGTAACAGAAAGACGAATTAATGACAATCCCACTGAATTAGACTTAACAACTAACTTCCAACCAGGCATTCGGTATTACTTTAATCGACAAGCCCTTCAACACCATCCTAACTTTTGTTGTGATGGCTATCATGCTGGTAAAGTAAAAGATCGAATTAACCTATTAGACCACCTACTTTGCTGTATTGTGCCGAAAACCCACGAACAATTAATTAAACAATTTGCTCATCCAAACTTATTATCTAAAATTATATTTTTAGAGCCTATAGCAGATTTACACTTATGGACACATCAAGCCTATGAAACAGCAAAAAAATTCAATCATTAAAAACACGCCGAGTAGCGTGTTTTTAATTTAATTGTCGACAAATAAAAACAGTTATCTACAAACCATTCACACCCATGTGGACAAAAAACGACACTTATCTACAAGTTATTCACAGGATATCAACAAACAAAAATGTTGTAAAATCGACACTTTCAGACACTTATCCTCAATATCCACAATGCTTATTATTGTTTTTATTATTAAAAGAATATAATAATATATATTAATCGAATATTCGACAAGTTAATCTATAAAAAATATATAGCTCAGTGTTAGAATCCTTTTTATCCTATTTTCTAATATCCATAATTTTTAGACGGAACTAATTTCTACTTGTTAAAGTGATAAAAAAACCACTCTAGTTAGAGTGGCTTATTTTTTCTTTTTATTCTTAGAATGACCATATGATTTTGATTGTGAACGATAACCACCTTTTTGACCATTTTTTTGATTAGATTTAGTAGCAGGTTTTCCACCTTTACTTGGTAACTTTGGTTTAGCAGGTTTAATTAAACATTCAGGGCCATAACCCACTAAATCTAAACGTCCAGCCTTTTGTAATGCCTCATAAACTAAATCATAATTCTGTGGATTCTTATATTGAATTAATGCACGTTGCATTGCTTTCTCATGAGGATCTTTCGGTACATAAACAGGGGTCATCGTACGAGGATCAACTCCTGTATGGAACATCGTTGTGGATAACGTACCTGGAGTTGGATAGAAATCCTGTACCTGTTCAGGTTGATGATTAATATCACGTAAATATTCTGCCAACTCAATCGCTCCACGTAAATCACAGCCCGGATGTGAACTCATTAAATAAGGGACTAAATACTGATCCTTATCTAACTTTTGATTAATCGCATAATACTTCTTCACAAAACGATCATATAAAGAACGCGTTGGTTTTCCCATATAATGCAATACCGTATCCGAAACATGCTCAGGTGCAACCTTCAACTGCCCACTTACATGATGCTCCACTAATTCGCGGAAAAATTCATCATTCTTGTCATACATCACATAATCATAACGAATACCCGAACGCACAAAGACTTTCTTCACCTTCGGTAAAGTTCTTAACTTGCGTAAAAGATCAAGATAATCACTATGATCCACCTTCAGTTGTTTACAAGGATTTGGATGTAAACATTGCTTCTTCTTGCAGACACCTTTTGTCATCTGCTTATCACAACTTGGGGCATAGAAATTAGCCGTTGGTCCCCCAACATCATGAATATATCCTTTAAAATCAACATCCTCAGTAATTTTCTTTGCTTCTTCAATAATAGACTCTTTAGAACGAGTTTGAATCGTACGTCCTTGATGGAACGTCAAAGCACAGAAATTACATCCTCCGAAACATCCACGATTTGAAATTAAACTAAACTTCACTTCATCAATCGCCGGAATATGACCCATTTCTTCATACATCGGATGATACTTTCTCGTATAAGGAAGGGCATACGTATAATCCATTTCCTCTTGAGTTAAACGTTCACCTGGTGGATTTTGAACTACATACCAACCTTGGCAAGGCTCCACTAATGTCTTAGCGACAATTGAATCAGTATTTTCATACTGAATATTAAAACTTTTTGCATAGGTCATTTTATCCGCTACAATTTCCTCATAGCTTGGAAGCATAATATAATCATACGCGCGGTCTAAATCTTTTGTCTTCCATACTGAACCACGAATATAAACTAAATCTTCAACTGCAATTCCAGCATTTAAGGCATCTGCAACCTCAATAATAATTTTTTCACCCATACCATACAGTAATAAATCAGCCTTGGCATCTAACAATAACGAGCGACGTACTTTATCATCCCAATAATCATAATGAGCTAAACGACGTAAGGATGCCTCAATTCCACCCACAATAATCGGAACATCAGGATAAGCCTGACGTGCCATATGTGAATAAACAATCGTTGCACGATCAGGTCGTTTTCCCATCTCACCGTTCGGTGTATAAGAATCTTTTTTACGACGGCGCTTAGAAACCGAATAGTGATTTACCATGGAATCAATATTTCCTGAAGAAATTAAAAATCCTAAACGAGGCTTTCCAAAACGTCTAAACTCCTCAACATCTTTCCAGTTTGGCTGAGAAATGATACAAACCTTATAACCATATGCCTCAAGCGTTCTTGTAATAATAGCGGCTCCAAAAGAAGGATGATCCACATAAGCATCACCCGTAATATAAACAAAGTCAGCCTGTTCCCATCCACGCGCTTCCATTTCTTCACGTGTTACCGGTAAAAATTCTGACATATTATCACCTCATCAAATTCAATATATCGCCATTATAACAGGTTTATTCTAAAAACACGAACCACATTTATTAACAATAGACATAAAAAAAAACGACTTAATGTCGTTTTTTCACTCTATTCAAAAATGATACCCTCTGTTAAATAACTATTTTGATACAAATCTGTCAGACAATAATAAACTAAACAATCATTTTCACCAATCGATTGATAATTCACCACAAGACCTGATTCATCTACAACTAAAGGATCTCCTAAATAATAACTCCCATCATATTCCCCGTCATATGTATAACCATCTACTATAAAATTTAATATATCCCCCTCTTTAATCGGAACAAGTCCTCGAAGTAAAATAGAAGACTCATCATATCCATATCGATAACCAGCTACCTTCCCCTCCGGTTTTTCATTATCCCAGATTAAAATAATTTCAACCTCTTGATTATTTACATGAGCAGGGACATAACCATAAGACATCCACTTATCCCCATCCACTTCTTCACCCAGTGCATAAAAAGGCACAATATGATCATTAATAGCGACCCACGTATGGTCAAACGTCATCATCAAATCCCCATCATCATCAAACTCATAAAGATTATCAAAACCCAACTCCAAATAACCTTCCCCATCATCATAATAAACCTGGCACTCAACCTTTGAAATCAAATTCCAGTCCTCATCCGATAAAATAAGCGCATAATACTCTCCCTTATCCTCAATCTCCCAATCATAATCCATATAATTACCGTCCAACATCATTCTTACAAAAAGCTCCATAAACGAGACATACCCCTCATCTATCCCCAACTGCATATAAACATCCATCATTCCATCAAAATACTCAAGCTCTGAGTATGGAAAATAAACAGATATCCCACCTATATCATCAGATGAATTAGAACTGGCTTTATACTTTACACAATCATTAATAGCTTCAATGAGCACATCAGATTGCTCTAAATCAATTTCTTTTGCTAAATCTGCCAAATCAACATGGTCAATATCAGTATTTCCAAAGCTTTTACTCTCACTTCGTCCTTTAGAAATTAACTCAAAATTTTGATTATTTAAAACTAAATTAGCTTCCTCTAATAACATACAAAAACTTTCATACACAGATCCAATTTTTGATAAATCACCTACGGCGAGTGTTGCGCTCATTCCATGACTTTCAACTATACTTCTGTTTATATAATCATCCACAATTTGTTTTCCTAAATCTAAAGTCTCAATACTAGGATTCTTAGAAAGAGTCGTTAACCAGTCGGTATAATACCAGCCTCCTGCTGGTTCCGTTTCTTCGGAGGCAATCATATAATCGGCATAATCATCTAACACTAATCCGACCTCAATCGTAGACATTAAACAGGCATCAAACCCAATAAAGTCAAAATAGACGCCACCATCCTCTAATGCGGTCTCAAGCTCATAAATCTTCATCGGCACCTTATCAAAATTTTCATCTACAGCAAAACCATCCAAAGCCCCTCCACCATGGTCCCATAAAATTAACACATAACGGTCAGCCATAAAATGAGTTGCCGCATAAGAAATAAAATCACTTAACGTAGAAGGATCCGCCATGTCTTTAAGCCCTAAATTTTCATCTAATAAAACAAGTTCACCATTCTCAATCAAATAACGTTGATTAGTTTCAGTACTAATCACATCATTTTTCCATTGACGGGTTCCACCCGTTTCAATAATAACATTCACTTGCTCAGATAAATCAGCTGCAAGCATTTCTTCTAAATCCTTTGTTGCAGATCCAAGCTCAGACTCTAAATCAGATCCACACATATAAACCATAACCGTTACAACCGTATCATCATGAAGCGACTCGAACTGATCACAGCCGAGTAGCATTAACAAGCACAAAAAATAAACCCCTAAATACCTCAATTAAATCGCCTCCCATTCTCAATAAAAGTATATGGGAGAATCATTTAAAGATTGACATAAAAAGAGACTAATCTTAACGATTAGTCTCTTTTTGACATTTATTTAGAAGATTTCTTTTTCTTATCGTAAACAATATAAGCAACTGTTCCAGCAACCACAAGTAACGCTGCACCTGCGATTAATAAAACCTGAGCCCACTCACCATCAGATGAGATAGAATCATCAATCATTAACACATAAGATGAATGAGGTGTCACTGTTACAGAATCACCTTTCACAACCTCAATCACATCAGTTCCCGCTACCTCACCATTTGCAACTAATTGCCAATCAGCTGATTTTGGTAAAGTAATCACTTGCTCACTATCTGTCGCGTTGTGGATAACCGTAATATCAGACGCTGTATCCCCATTCGCATTATTTCCTAAATTGAAAGCAATCACACCAACAGGAACATCTTCCATAAACGTTAAATTCGCTTGAATATCTTCTTGTGCTGACATACGGAATGCTGGATGCGCACTACGAAGAGCGATTAATCCTTTATAGTAGTTATAAACATCAGCATTTTCTTCTTTCCAATTCCAATCGATTTGGTTTACCTCATCAGATGCATTATAACTATTATGATCTCCATCTTTCGTACGCATCATCTCAACACCAGCATGTAAGAAAGGAACACCTTGAGCAGTTAACACAATCGCATTCGCTTGCTTTTGCATTAATTTAATTGTTTCCTCATCAGCATCCGGTAACGTTGCAACTAACTTATCATAAAGCGTATTGTTGTCATGTGCTGAAACATAGTTAATTGATTGAGAAGCTTCAGTTGCCCAAGGACCGCGAGATCCTCCTGCTAATGAAACACGGTTATAATCAATTTGAGAATGCTTTGTCGCTCCAACAATACCAAACTTCACACGCTCATCAAAACTAAACTGTCCATTAACAAAACCAGGCTCTTCAGCATTGAATACACTACCTTTTACTCCATCGCGAATATCATCACTAAACATCCCGATACCAGGCATTTGAGACGCATAAATTTTTAATGCTGCCTCATTTTGTTCTAACGCAGAACCACCAGCATCCCAACCTTCACCATAAACAATGATTGTTGGATCAATCTCAGTTAAAGCTGCACGAACTTCATTCATCGTTTCAATATCATGTAACGCCATTAAGTCAAAACGGAATCCATCAATATGATACTCAGTTGCCCAGTACTTCACTGAATCCACAATAAACTTACGCATCATTGAGCGATCAGATGCTGTCTCATTTCCACAACCAGATCCATTTGAGAACCCACCATCAGTTGTTTGACGATAATAATATCCTGGTACAATCTTATTAAAATCAGAATCCGCTGTTGCTCCTGTATGGTTATAAACCACATCCATTACCACACGAATTCCATTTTCGTGTAAAGATTGGACCATTTGTTTAAACTCATTAATACGAACTTCACCATGCTCAGGATCCGTTGAATAAGACCCTTCAGGAACATTATAATTTTGAGGATCATAACCCCAGTTAAATTGAGGCTCATCTAATTTTGTCTCATCGATTGAACGATGATCAAATGCTGGAAGTAAATGCAGATGAGTAATACCCAAATCCGTTAAATGATCCGTTGCCCCCTCTTCAGTAAACTGTAAAAACTTCCCGATATTTTTAAATCCTGCTGACTCATGACTTGACCAGTCACGCATATGCAACTCATAAATCACCGCATCTGTTGGAGTTCCACTAAACTCAGGACTCACATCACTGGACCAGTTTTCAGGATCCGTTAAATCTAAATCAACAACCATTGCACGATTCCCATTTACCCCAACCGCACGAGCATAAGGATCAACTGCTTCGTTCGTTTGACCTGAAACCGTCACTTCATACGTATAATAAGTCAGATTCAAATCACCACTAACATCTGCAACCCAAGTTCCTTTAACATCACGAGTCATATCGATTTGCTCAATTAAATTATCTCCACTACCTGCTTCATATAAATTTAAAACGACATGACTAGCTGTTGGTGCCCATACTCTAAATGATGTTTTATCCTTAGAATAAGTAAATCCTAAATCATCACCTTCATAATAGAATGCATCATTAAACTCTTCAGAATCAAAAAGCCCTGTAAATGATACTTCGATTGCATCCTTAAATCCTTCTTTTGCAATCGTATAAGAATCCTCTAAACTAATATTCTCTTTTAATAAAGCAACAATTGTAGAACTAGACTCATCTAACATCACTTGATCTAATTCTAAAATATTTCCTTGGCTATCGCGTACTTCGACACCTTCCGTCGATGTAATTGGAGCTGCTCCTGTAAACATAATTTTATTTAACGACTTAAACGTTGCTGTTGATAAACGTGGCGTTAAATCAACATCTGCCTCACTATAATAAATATTAGAATCACCTTCTAATAAATAAACATTCAATACACCCTCAGTCGCTTTAGTTAAATCAATAAAACGATCCTGATCAATATCTCTAGAATCCCAGTTACCTTTTCGCATAATAATTCCAAGCTTATCGGCACCATTTAAATCCTTTAAATTAATCTTAAAGATCTTTCCATAATCATCTTCATCTTCAAATGAATAAGACAATCCTTCCTGACCGTCAACCCATCCCCAAATATTCCATTTCTTATACTTATCATCATATCGACGATAATGTACAAACACTTGAACCTCAGCTTCCTCATCACTTACAGTCGATACAGTATCATTACCTGCAGTCTCTAACTTCACAACTTCGCCACCGGCTCCCGCTGGTGCTTCAGTTAAATAACCACACTGCCCCTCAGAAACCCAAATCTCAGTATCATCCTCAACCTTGATTCGCTGGTCCTCATCACAGTTTTTCTCTTGCCAATCCCCCTTACGAATAATGAATCCCGCTTCATTGCCTTTGGCAACCTCAATCTCTGCAATATAACCAAAGTCATCTTTAGCAGTAAAATCAATTTGCTCCATATCCTCAGTCCCAGTATCCCAAGCCCAAATATTCCATTCATCGTATACTCCGTCAGTGCGTTGATAATGAATCGTCAACTTCGCATCATCCGTCGCATGAATCCTCCCATTTGGTAAAATAGATGTTACCATAATTGCTATTGCTAGCATCAAAGAAATTTTACGTCTCATACTAGACCCCCTATATAAAGTTACATTCCTAATTCTACCACAACCAAAGGTTTATAAGTATACGCTTACACAATGTCGTAATCGGTTACCTACAAAATAAAAAAGATAGTCCATTACGGACCATCTTCTACTGAAATTTGTAAAGTTTACTATCATTATTTAAAATCTCTTCAATTGGAAGAGGCTTAGAAATTAAATACCCTTGAACAAGCTCACAATAATTATCTAAAACATAACTCAACTCATCATAGGTCTCAATACCCTCAGCAACTAACTCAACGGCTAAATCATCTGCTAAATTTCTAATCAACTTCACAATCGCTTGCGTCTTCTTATTTTGATGAATATCTTTAATAAACGAACGATCAATCTTAATAACCTGTGCATTTAACTGATTTACATAGTGAATCGATGAATAGCCTGTTCCAAAATCGTCTAAAACAATTTGAACGCCCATTTTTTTCAAAGTCTCTAAATTCTTATTACCAATTGTAATATTATCAATTAAAATTTGCTCTGTAACTTCAATACAAATTTTATGAGCATCAACCTCATAAAATTTTAAATTATCTTCAATATACTTAACTAAAGTTTCATCCGCTAAAGTCACACCTGTAATATTGATTGATACCTTAGGAAACTCAACTCCCTCATGAGCGTACTGATGAATTGTACGTAACACTTCTTTTAATACCCAAAAGTCTAATTGTTTAATATCGCTAATTTCATATAAGTAGGGTAAGAATGAACCTGGAGCAAGCGTCCCTCTATTTGGATGATTCCATCTGATTAACGCTTCTAATTTACTAACAATATTCGTTTTAGCATTGACAATGGGTTGGAAATATAAAACAAGCTCATCATTTGCTAGACCTTGAATAAATTCATTTCTAACACGAATCGATTCTAAATACTTTTCCTTTGTCGAAGCATTAATTGTTACAAAAAATTCATTTTTATCTTTAATTAAATGACGTTTTACATACTCATAATAAACTAAATATTGCTCATAAGGTTCAATTGGATACAGTTCCATACAGAATGCTTTAAATTGTCCAGAAAAAGAATAATTATTAATCACAATTCCATTATGAATTAAGTTATTTAAAAGTTCTAACTTTGTTTTGATTTCATTCAATTCTAAATTATGTGTTAATATTGCAAATTGGTGTTCCGATATTCTAGCCATCTTACTGTAAATAAATAAGCTTTTTAATCTCTCTACAAAGAAATTTAAAAATTCATTATTCGATTTATCGGTTAATCCACTTTGGTAACTTGTAATTGATAAATCAATAATGGTTAAGAATGAATCTTGGTATTGAATACTAGATTTTAACTCTTCGAATCTTCTTTTTAATCCTTCACTATTTAACGTATTTGTACTTCGATCGTGGAATGCTAAATATTTTACTTCATGAGCAATTTCATACAAATCAGAAACATCACGATTATATCCAATCGTAAAAGACTTCTTAATAATCGGCATTACATACTTTGTTCCACTTGTTTGAATCCAAATATACTTTCCATTACTATGCTTTACTTTTAAAACAATTTGATATCTACCATGTGTTTTTAATGATTCAATTGATTCTTCAAACTTTTTTCGATATTTTGGATGAATTAATGTTGGAAAAAAATTCTTATCTTTTATTTGATTATTATCAGCCAATCCAAGCAATTGATAATTTTGTTTTGACCACCAACTTACATCACGATTATCATAATAAATCCAATAGCCATCATGACTATTTTCAAGAATTTTATTTAATAAAATGATATGTTCGAGTTTATATCGACCAAAATATAAAATTATAAATAAAATCAATCCTCCTATAATATAGTTCATATTTTTTTCCTCCAATAAAACTTATATACCAGTATTATACAATTAAATTTGACAAATTCCTATATGACAAAAATTTCGCTTTCAAAAATAGGATAAAAGCTTTTATAACTGTTAAATCATGGTTTGTATCGTATATATTTATAAAGTTATTGCAATAATCATATAGAATCGTTAAAATAAGTTGTGCTATAATTAGTAGATAAAATTACACATTATGGATGATGATAAAATGAGCACAAATAAAATTAGTGGATTAGTTAGCTTTCATATGAAGCTAACGCAAGGACTCGATGTAACGGAAACGAAATTCGATACATCTGCCACATTATATAAAAAAAATGAAAAATTCTTTTTGTTTTTTAATGAAACTAATTTTGAAGATGATTCTATAACAAAATGCCGTTATGAAATGGACGATAACTCAGTTCGAATTCGTAGAGATGGACCAATTATTATGGATCAAATTTATAAGATTAGTGAGCTACAATCAGGATATATCAAGACTATCTATGGTCAATTAGATACAAAGTCTAAAACTCATCGGTTATCTTTAGAAATTTTAGACGCCACGTTAACTCTTAATTTAGATTACGATTTATTTGTATCTAATGAAAGAGCAGGTAATTATAAATTAACTGTTATATTCAATAAGGAGGATATCTAGCTAATATGATACAAACATTAAAAGAAAACTTAAAAGCAGAGATTAAACAAGCTGTTTTAACATGTGGATACATTACTGAGTCAGATGATTTAAATGTTATTTTAGAAAATTCAAAGGATGTAAGTCATGGGGATTATTCAACAAATATTGCTATGCAACTTACAAAGATAGCTAAAAAAAATCCTCGTATGATTGCAGAAGAAATTCTTAATAATTTTAATGCTGAGTCTGCGAATGTAGAAAAAATTGAAATTGCTGGGCCTGGGTTCATTAACTTTTTCATGAAAAAATCTGCATTTACGCAATCGATTAAAAATATTATTGAGTTAGGTCATGAGTTTGGTACTAGCAAAAGTGGAAATGGATTAAAATACAACGTAGAATACGTTTCGGCTAATCCAACTGGAGACTTACATTTAGGACATGCTCGTGGTGCTGCATTAGGAGATTCTTTATGTAGAATTTTAACTAAAGCAGGGTACGATGTAACTCGTGAATACTATGTAAATGATGCTGGAAATCAAATTCATAACTTAGTTATTTCAGCATATGCACGCTACTTGCAAGCTTTAGGTTTAGAAGCCGAAATGCCAGAAGACGGGTATCATGGGCCAGACATCATTGCTTTAGGACAATCTATGGTGGAACAATATGGTGATAAACTTGTTAATAAATTAGACGAAAACTACAAGTTAATTCGTGAAATGTCACTTGAATATGAATTAAATAAAATTCGTAAAGACTTAGATATGTTCGGTGTGGAGTTTGATATGTACACAAGTGAGCAAGAGTTATATGATAATAACTTAGTACAAGAGTCTATTAAATTACTAGAAGAAAAAGGATTCATCTATGAAGAAGATGGAGCAGTTTGGTTCCGTTCGACTGATTTTGGTGATGACAAAGATCGTGTATTAAAGAAATCAGATGGTTCGTACACTTATTTAACTCCAGATATTGCTAATCATATTGAGAAATTAAAACGTGGTAATGATAAATTAGTAGATATTTGGGGAGCAGACCATCACGGATATATTGCGCGCGTAAAGGCATCTATGCAGGCTTTAGGATATGAAGCGGATAAATTAGAAGTAGATATTATTCAAATGGTTCGTCTAATTAAAGATGGTGAAGAATTTAAAATGTCTAAACGTACAGGGAAAGCTGTAACAATTCGTGAATTAGTAGATGAAGTAGGTGTAGATGCAGTACGTTATTTCTTTGTTATGCGTAGTGGAGAAACACAAATGGATTTCGATTTAGATTTAGCAACTAAAAAATCAAATGAAAATCCTGTTTATTATGCGCAATACGCTCATGCCCGTACTTGTTCAATTTTACGACAAGCTGAAGAAAAAGGCTTTAATGTAGAATTAAAAGATCAATATAATCACATTACCCACGAAAAAGAATTTGAGGTAATCAAATTAATGGGGGATTTCCCTATTGTTGTTGGAGATGCAGCTAACAAAAGACGACCTCATTTAATTTGTAATTATATTAATGATCTTGCCACAGCATTCCACAGTTTATATAATGCAGAAAAAGTAATTAATGAAGAGAATGTTGAGAAGACTAATGAAAAATTAGCTTTAATTAAAGCTCTAGAAATTACAATCAAAAATGCATTAGAATTAATTGGGGTATCAGCTCCAGAACGTATGTAATTATCATAAGGAGGAATAAAAATGACAATTAACCAAGAAATGTCAATGTTAGAAGTAGCAGAATTACTAATTCAACGTAAAATTAAACCTCAAAAATTCGAGAAGATTGCAAAAGAAGTTTGTGAAATGATGGGCTTAACAGATGATGAATTCCAATCGAAATTAGCTCAGTTTTATACTGATTTAACGTTAAGTGGAAAGTTTGTAACAGTTGGAGAAGATAAATGGGATTTAAAATCACGTCAAAAGTATGATGTGGCTAATTATGATACATATGACATTGATTTTGATGATGAAGAAATTGAAGTTGTTACTGAAGATGGATTTGACGTTTATCCAGAAGAAAATGAAGAATTCATAGTAGAGCCTGAGGATGAAACTGAAAAAGAAAAATATCTAGAAGACGAAGAAGAAACAGAAGATGATTATAGCGATGAAAGTGATGCAGAAGTTGAAGAAGAAACAGATGAGTTTGAAGGCTTAGCTATTTATAGCGAAGATGACTTTGAGTAATGATGTAATAAAAGACTCCTTTTAGAGAAAAATCCCTCTATATTAGATTTTTGATCTAATATAGAGGGATTTTTTATTAAAAGATTAAACAGTAATAAAAAATATAAAATTAATTCAAGAGATTTCTTAGAATATAAACAAGAGGGGAAATAGGTTAGATTTGAAGAAAAATATTTAGTATTCGTGCGAGACAAAAATTACCCTAAATGCTTATTGAATTTCCCTATTAATTTATAAATTTTATATAATTAAATGTAATTTCAAAAAAAAGATAAAAAAATGGATAAAAGGTTTGACAACTTTCGACAGACATGATAAGATAATCAAGTCGTCGAAAGAAGACAAAAAAAGAAATCGAAAGATTTTGAAAAAACTTCAAAAAAGTGTTTGACAGAAAGAGTTAAACATGATAAGATAATCAAGTCGCTGAAACAAGTGACAAAGAAGTTCTTTGAAAACTAAACAGAACGTCAACAAACATTACTTTAAGAAAATAAGTTTCTTAAAA